>DATFLG010000047.1:0-4124 GCA_035267985.1 Gammaproteobacteria bacterium
CTGGTGAGCAAATACCCGACCTACGAGGACCGCAAAGCCTTCTGGCGCCTGCCCACCCTGTATGCCTCGGTGCAGGCCAAGGACTATTCTGGGGACTATCCCCTGATCTTCATCAGCGGACGGCTCACCGAGTACGAGGGCGGCGGTGCCGATACGCGTTCTGTGGCCTGGCTGGCGGAGCTGCAGCCCTACATGTTCGTGGAGATCAATCCCGCCGATGCCAACGACCGGGGTGTCCAGGACGGCGACTGGGTGTGGCTGGACGGGCCGGGCCGGGAGGACAACGAGCCGCCGGGGCCGACCAAGGGCGGTCGCATCAAGGTGCGGGCCATGGTGACCCCCCGGGTGGGACGGGGTGTGATATGGACGCCGTTCCACTTCGGCGGCTGGTTCGAGGGCGAGGATCTGCTGGCCCGGTACCCCGAGGACACCGCACCGTACGTGCGGGGCGAAGCCTGCAACACGGCGACCACCTACGGTTACGACTCCGTCACCCAGATGCAGGAGACGAAGGCGACCCTGTGCCAGATCAAGCGGGCCTGAAAGGAGTAGACAATCATGGCGCGAATGAAATTTCTCTGCGACGCCGAGCGGTGCATCGAGTGCAACGGGTGCACCGTCGCCTGCAAGAACGCCAACGAGGTCCCCTGGGGCATCAGCCGACGGCGGGTCATCACCCTCAAGGACGGTGAGCCCGGGGAAAAGTCCATCTCGGTGGCCTGCATGCACTGTACCGATGCGCCCTGCGCGGCGGTGTGCCCCGTGGACTGCTTCTACACCACCGCCGACGGTATCGTGCTCCATGACAAGGACCTGTGCATCGGCTGCGGCTACTGCTTCTATGCCTGTCCGTTCGGTGCGCCCCAGTATCCCAAGCAGCAGGCCTTCGGTGTGCGCGGAAAGATGGACAAGTGCACTTTCTGCGCCGGCGGTCCGCTCCCGGACAATTCCGATGCGGAATACGAGAAGTATGGTGCCAACCGCATTGCACAGGGCAAGCTCCCCGCCTGCGCCGAGATGTGCGCCACCAAGGCGCTGCTGGGAGGCGACGGGGACATGGTGGCCGACATCTACCGCAAGCGCGTGCTCAAGCGGGGCGGGCGGCCGAAGACCTGGGGCTGGGAGACGGCCTATCCGACCTGAGCGGGCCGGTTATCATCACGGGAGCACGGCAATGAGGGGAAAGACGGCAGCGGTGGCACTGGTGTGCGCGGCGGTCCTGGTGAGCCTGGGAGGGTGTTATGAATCACCCGATGTGACCGTCTACCAGCCGGGGGTCTACAAGGGGTCCAGGGACCCGCTCCTGGCGCTGGAGCGTACCGACAAGCAGCAGCAGCGGCTCCAGGCGCGGTTCAAGATGGTCCAGACAGATCGGTGACCGGGAGCCGCCCGGCAACGGGACAGATTCTGACGACAGGAGCGGGAGCATGCGGGGACGAGTCATTATCGGAGCGCTGATTGCCGCCGGCGCGATCATGGCCGGCGGCTGCCAGCATATCCACGAGCCCTGGACCAACAACGGAAAGAACTGGAAGGAACAGCGTTTCCAGACCCAGTCCCCGGACAGCGAACTGAAACAACGGCTGCAGACGGTGCAGACCGATCGATAACAGCGGAGGAACGGACATGGCTAGAGTCCTGCAGTCCAGGGGTTCGGACGGGGCCAGACGCCACAAGCGCATCATGCTCTGGAGCCTGCTGGTGATCGTTCTCGGCAGCATGGTCCTGCCCTTCACCGGCTATCTGTATGTCCATGTCACGGACGCCTATGCGGCGGCGCAGCAGGACGTCAACCCTCGTGCCAACACCTGGCGGGCGGTGCGGGACGGCACCCAGGGCTATACCTCATCCCACGGCCCATACGCCACCGACGTCTTCATACAGAACGGCGGGGAGAACTGGCGCCAGATCCGCAACGGGCCGGTGGCGAATATCGCGCCGTGGGTGCTGGCGGCCGTGCTTCTGGCCATCGGGCTGTTCTATCTCGTTCGCGGCACGGCCCGGGTCGAGCAGGAGCGGTCGGGGGAAAGGGTGCCCCGCTGGAACCTGGCCGAACGGATCATTCATTGGTACACGGCGATCTTGTTCATCATCCTCGCCATTACGGGTCTGAGCCTGCTGTTCGGCCGGGCGGCCCTTATTCCGGTGTTCGGCCTGCCGGGCTTTTCGGTTTATGCCACCGGGGCCATGGCGTTGCACAACTATCTGGGTCCGTTCTTCGTGGTGGGCGTATTGCTGGAGGTGGTGAGCTGGATCAAGAACAATATACCGCGTGGATACGACCTGGCATGGATCCGTCAGGGCATGGGTATGGTGCGGGGCCGGCATCCTCACTCGGGCAAGGTCAACGCCGGTGAGAAGGGATGGTTCTGGTTCATCGCCACCTTCGGTATCGCTGTTTGCGTCACCGGGCTGATCATGGACTTTCCCAACTTTCAGCAGAGCCGGGAAACCATGCAGATCGCCAACATCATCCATGCCTCCCTGGGAGTGCTCTGGGTGGCGATTTCCTTCGGGCACATCTATCTGGGCAGCATCGGGGTCGAAGGCGCGTTCGAGGGAATGGCTACGGGCAAGGTCAGCGCCGAATGGGCCAGGCAGCACCATGACCTGTGGTACGAGGAGCTCAAGGAACGCGGTGAGACGGGGCCGGAGAAACCCGCCCAGCGTCCCTCGCCGGGCCCGGCGTCCAGCTAGCCGGCCTCTGGCCCGACGAACGTTGTCTGTGGGACACCCGGTCTCGCTGGCGAGGCCGGGTTCTTTCTGTGGGGTCCGCAGACGCCAGGAGCGCTCATGGCGTCCGGCCCGAAAGTCCGCCCCGTCCCCTGGGGCCCGAATCTCCGACGCCCGGGCGGCGGTCCATGGCCATGGATACGGGGCGCCGTGTCCGGAACAAGGCGGGCCGCGGCGCGGTATCGAGCCCGGTTCCCTATACTTGTCCTGAGCACTCTGGTGGTCAGGGTGTCCCGCACGGCGGTTTCAGCGATGGCATGGTGGTGGCACTTGGGTCGACGGACTAGGGCCTGCGCGGGATTGATCGGGGCTTTGCTGGTGTTCGCCCCCGGGTCCGGCGGGGCGGTGTGGGGGCGCAGCGTCGGGGTCGGGCCTTCCTCAGCAGGAGGCAAGACCGCTCTCATGATGGCGGCCGGAGCCGGCGATCTGGCCCGGGCGCAGGCGCTGATCGCCTCGGGCAGTGACGTCAACGCCCGGAACAGCCGGGGCGGCACCGCCCTCATGTATGCGGCCGTGCCGGGTGATGCAGCCATGGCCCGCCTGCTGGTCCGCCACGGCGCCCGGGTGAATCTGGCCGGGGCGAACGGCTGGACGGCCCTGACCATCGCCGCGGTGAAGGGGCATGTGGCCGTGGTGCGGCTGCTGCTCACGCACGGCGCCGATCCCAACCAGGGAGACCTGTATGGGTACACGCCTCTGATGCGGGCGGTACTGGAGCAGCGCTCGGAGGTTGTCCGGGCTCTGCTGGCCACCGGTCGGTCCAGGGTCGATGCGGTGGACCACTATGGCGCAACGGCCCTGCATCATGCCGCGGAGGTCGGGTCGCGGCCGCTGGCGGACATGCTGCTGAGCGCCGGGGCCGATCCACAGCTCCGGGACCGGCAGGGGCGCACGCCCGCCATGTTGGCCCGGGACACGGGTCACGGGGATCTGGCCGCATGGCTGGAAGCCAGGCAGCCGCCGGGTCGATGAATGGCCACCGGAGACGGGATGCCGCGGGCCGCGGAACCCACGGACGAAAAGTCAAGGCGCCAGGGAAGACACGGAAAGCATGGACGAAAAATCAAAGCGCCACGGGCGATGCAGGGTGCAATGCGTTTCGCTGGTTGCACCCGGCGGCCCACCCCCTTTTTTCGTTGGCCTTCTTCCTTTCCGTGAATTCCATGGGTTCCGTGGCTCTTCCGGCTCCGGAATTCCGCAGGCGCTGCATCGGGCCTGTGGGGCGCACGGGGTTTGAATCCAGGTTTCGGGATTGTAGATACTGTTATCGCATTCAAGCGCCGTGCAATGAGGGATCGAACGGTTGTCCGGATTTGAGCACGCCGAAGGCGACGTGCACGAGCTTACGCATCATGGCACCGAGAATGACCATGGGGGGCTTGCCGGCGGCG
>DATFLG010000048.1:0-10366 GCA_035267985.1 Gammaproteobacteria bacterium
GACCCGCATCCGCACCTTCGACAAGCGGCCCATTTATATTCCCAACGCCACATTCATGAGCATCGCGGTGGAGAATCCCTCGCGCATGAGCCACCGGCGCATCTACGAAACCATTGGCGTGCGCTACGATGACGCCGGTCAGGTGGAGTCCATCGTCGCGCAGGTGCATCAGATGCTGCTGAGCCACTCCGACATCGACCAGTCCCAGCTGCTGATGGTGAACTTCAATGCCTTCGGCGCCTCGTCCCTGGATTTCTTCGTGTATTGCTTCACGCGGACCACAGTGTGGTCGGAGTACCACGCGGTCAAGCAGGATGTGCTGTTCCGCATCCAGGCGATCATCGCCGAGCACGGTGCACAGATCGCCTTCCCCACCTCTACGGTGCATATACCCGATGGTCTGCAGGTGAGCGGGCAGGCGGGTTCACGGGACACGTCCCCGTTGATGGCCGGGGGCGGCAACGCCGGCGCCGGCAGTTGAGGCAGGGGGCGCGTCGATGACCGAAGGGCGGCGGTTGCGGCTGGGGGTGGCACTGGGGGCCGGCTC
This sequence comes from Gammaproteobacteria bacterium, assembly GCA_035267985.1. Lineage (GTDB taxonomy): Bacteria > Pseudomonadota > Gammaproteobacteria > DATFLG01 > DATFLG01 > DATFLG01. Next base: position 548 of record DATFLG010000048.1, read on the forward strand.
GGCCCGGGGCTGGGCCCATATGGGCGTGTTGCAGTGGCTCACCGGGCGCGGCCTGGAGCCGGACGTGGTGTGCGGGACTTCCATCGGCGCCCTGGTGGGCGCCGCCCAGGGCGCCGGCCAGCTGCCACAGCTCAAGGAGTGGGTGCTGTCGCTGAGCTGGCAGGATGTGGTGAGCTATCTGGACGTCAGCTTCGATGGCGGGCTCATCCGGGGCCGCAAGCTGTTCGATTTCTTCCAGCGCCACTTTCCCGCGCCGCCCATCGAAGACCTGTCCTGCACCTATGGGGCGGTGGCCACGGACCTGACCAGCGGCCAGGAGATCTGGTTGCGTCAGGGTCCGCTGCTGGAGGCGGTGCGCGCGTCCGTGGCGCTGCCGGGGCTGTTTACTCCGGTGCAGTACCAGGGACGCTGGCTGGTGGACGGCGGCCTGGTCAATCCGGTGCCCGTCTCCGTGTGCCGGGCGCTGGGGGCCGATGTGGTTGTTGCGGTGGACGTGAACTCCGATCTGCTGGAGCGCCGTGAGATCAAGCCGGCTTCAGGCGAGGCCGCGGAGCCCGCCCCCCACGAGCATCCCCTGGACGCGCAGATCGGGCACGCTGCGGGCGGCTGGCACCGGTGGCTGGGCGGGCGTGCCCGGCGGCTGAAGAGGCGCCTTTTCGAGGATACCGAGGAGGGGCCTTCGCTGCTGGATGTGATGGCCCGCAGCGTGCATATCATGCAGGTGCGAATCACCCGCAGCCGCATGGCCGGGGATCCTCCGGAGGTGCTCCTGTCGCCCCGGCTGGGGAACATCGGGCTGTTGGAGTTCCACCGGGGCGGGGAGGCGTTGGATGCGGGTCGGCGGTGCGCAGAGGATGCCGCCGAAACCATCGAACGCGTCCTGAAGCGCTGATTTATTCCCTTAATGGTTATGGGTTTATCCGGAGCCAGGGGTGGTTTTGTGCCGTGCGCACTCCTATAATGGCCGGTCTTCGTAAGGCAAATCCGACCGACTACCCAGCTGTGGAGAAGCTAGAATGGCCGACAAGCTTATGATCGTAATGGTGAACACCGATCCCTCGAACGGGTCCGAGCTCGGTGCGCCGTTCTTCCAGGCAACCGTGGCGGCCGCCATGGAATACGATGTCGAGGTCGTCATGACCGGTCGTTCCGGCGAGCTTGCCAAGAAGGGCGTGGCGGAGAACCTGTTCGTGCAGGAAGGCAGCCCGAAGAGCGTCTATGACTTCATCAAGGACGCCCACGAGGCCGGAGTGAAGTTCAAGGTGTGTACGCCGACGCTGGAGCTGTGGGGCGACGATCTGATCCCCGAGATCGAGGAGACGGTCGGTGGTGCCTACGTCATCAGCGAAGCGATGGATGACGACACGGTTACCTTCACCTACTGACCGTCGCGATGACGGTCACAGCGGAGCAGATTCGCAAGGTTCTTGCGGAAGCTGAGCTGCTGTATTCGGCGGCCGAGGTCGAAACCGCTTTTGACCGGCTGGCCGAGCAGGTCACGGCTGCGGTCAACAGTCGCGACCCCATCATCCTGTGTGTCATGACCGGCGGGCTGGTGCCCGCCGGGCATCTGGTCACCCGCCTGGATTTTCCGCTGCAGCTCGATTACCTGCATGCCACCCGCTACCGCGGCGAAACCAGCGGCGGCCATCTGCATTGGATAACCCGACCGTCCTGCGCGCTCAAGGACCGCACCGTGGTGGTGGTCGACGATATCCTGGATGAAGGGCTCACCCTCGCGGCGATTCTGGATTACTGCCGGGCCGAAGGTGCCCGGGAAGTGCTCAGCGTGGTGCTGGTGGACAAGCGCCATGAGCGGCGCGCAAGCCACATCAACGCGGACTTTGCCGGCCTGGAAGTGGGCGACCGGTATGTGTTCGGGTTCGGCATGGACTACAAGGGCTATCTGCGCAACGCCGCCGGCATCTACGCCGTGCGCGGGCTGTAGCCTGCTTCACTGACGGACGGCTATGGCTGAACTGGCAATCATCGGCGGGACCGGGCTGACCAAGCTCAAGAATCTGGAAATCCAGCGCCGGGAAGTGATGCACACCCCCTATGGAGAGCCCTCCGGTCCGCTGACTCATGGTGCGTTGGGCGGACGGGACGTGATCTTTCTGGCCCGTCACGGCTACGGGCATACCATTCCCCCCCACGAAGTGAACTACCGGGCCAATCTCTGGGCTTTGAAGCAGGCCGGCGTCCGCCAGGTGGTGGCGGTGGCTGCGGTCGGCGGGATCCGCGCGGACATGGAGCCCGGGCGGCTTGCGTTTCCCGACCAGATCATCGACTACACCTGGGGCCGGGCCCATACCTACTTCGAAGGGGATCTGAGCAAGGTGACCCACATCGACTTCACCGAGCCCTACGAGCCCGAGCTTCGCGCCCGCCTGGTGGAGGCGGCCGGCGCGGCCGGCCTGCAGGCCGTGGACGGCGGTACCTACGGGGCCACCCAGGGTCCGCGCCTGGAGACGGCGGCGGAAGTCGATCGTATGGAGCAGGACGGGTGCGCCATGGTGGGCATGACCGGAATGCCCGAGGCGGCCCTGGCCCGGGAGCTGGAACTGTCCTATGCCACCTGCGCGGTGATCGCCAACTGGGCCGCCGGACGCGGGACGGGCGCCATCATGGAAGATCTGGACCGACACCTCAGCGAAGGCATGGAGAAAGTGCGCCGCCTGCTGGAGGCCATCTCCCGGGCCTGACCGGGTGTCACGGGGAGCCCGAACCGGCCCCCGCGCCGTCGTCGGCGCTGGCCGGAGCGGACTTCGGGGCCGGGGGCTCGTACGGCGTAATCACCGCAAGCACCCCGAACACCGGGTTGTCGAAATAATGCACTTCGCCGCTGCGCATGCGTCGATGCTGCCGCATGCGATAGACGCCCGGGGTGGGCGTCTCCACACTGGAGGAGACGCTGGGGGGGGCGCTGTCGGTGGCGGCAGGGGCCAGTCCCCCGGCGGTGTCGCCGGACCCGGGCGGCGGGCTTGCCGACGACCCGCCCGGGCGGTAGAGCAGATCGAGACCCAGATGCAGGAAGCGCCCCAGGGACAGCTTGACCGAGCCGTCCACGGTGCCCGCGTCATCGGAGCCGTGGATATGCACGGCTCGTCCCTCCTTGAGACTCCCCGCGCTCTGGCGCCACGCCATGTGAAGGACGGGGCGGTAGCGGCTGGAGCGCCGAAGCCGCCGTTCGTCGTTGCTCAGACGGTAATCGGAGCTTCCCAGCAGGGTCACGCCGTCCGTGCCCGGAGTGGCTGCCTCGCTCAGGTCAGGCCGGCCGGGGTCCGCGGGCCAGAGCTCGCCTTCGGTATCCGGATTGGCGTAGGCGAACACCACAATCTCCACGTCGTATTGTTTCGTCGGCGCCTTGTCCGCCGCCTTTGCAGGCGCCGCCGCCCACAGGCCGGCGCCAAGAAGGAGCAGAGTGCCCAGTGCCCGACGCAACCGCCGGTGTATGCATCGTTTCATCAGGTGGTTTCTCCGGATACCAGCTCCTCGAGCACCTTCTGAACCGCACTGAGGCGCTGCTCGGTATCGCCCATGGCGGCGTTGAAGCGCAGGCGGTCGGCACCGTCGAGCTTGTAACGCCGGGGTTGATTCTGAATGAGCGCGATGATGTGCCCCGGATCCACGGCGGGATGCTCGGTAAACAGCACGCGTCCCGAACTCTCGCCCGCCTCGATGCGGCTGATGCCCATGGGAGCGGCACGCAGCTTGAGCTCCGCGATCCGGAACAGGTTCCTGGTCTGGTCCGGAAGCAGGCCGAAACGGTCGATCATCTCCACCTGCAGGTCCCGCAGGGCGTCCGCGGTTTCGGCGCTGGCGATTCGCTTGTAGAGGATGAGGCGGGTGTGCACGTCCGGCAGATAGTCGTCCGGGATCAGAGCCGGGATGTGCAGCTCGATCTCCGGGCCGTGGGCCTGCGCTTTCTCCAGCTCCGGGTCCCGGCCTGCTTTGAGGGCGGCCACGGTGCGCTCCAGCAGATCCCGGTAGAGGGTGAAGCCGATCTCCTGGATCTGTCCGCTCTGCTCGGCGCCCAGCAGCTCCCCGGCGCCCCGGATCTCCAGATCGTGAGTGGCCAGGGTGAATCCGCCTCCCAGCTCTTCCAGGGACTCCACGGCTTCCAGGCGCTTGACGGCATCCGCTGTCATGGCCTTGCGCGGAGGCACCACCAGATAGGCATAGGCGCGGTGATGGGAGCGTCCCACCCGGCCGCGCAGCTGGTGAAGCTGTGCCAGGCCGAGCCGGTCGGCCCGATTGATGATGATGGTGTTGGCGGTGGGTACGTCGATCCCGCTTTCGATGATGGTGGTGCAGACCAGCACGTTGAACCGCCGATGGTAAAAGTCCAGCATGACCTGTTCGAGCTCGCGTTCACGCATCTGGCCGTGGGCGATGCGCACGCCGGCTTCGGGCACCAGCTCGCTGACGCTGCGGCCCACGCGGGCGATGGACTCCACCTCGTTGTGCAGAAAGTAGACCTGTCCGCCGCGTTTGATCTCCCGAAGGCAGGCCTCGCGCAGGGTCACGTTGTCCCATTCGCACACGAACGTCTTCACCGCCAGGCGGTGGGCCGGGGGTGTGGCGATGATGGACAGGTCGCGCAGCCCCGACAGGGACATGTTCAGGGTTCGGGGAATCGGCGTTGCCGTGAGGGTGAGCAGGTCCACTTCGGCGCGCAGCTTTTTGAGCTTCTCCTTCTGGCGCACACCGAAGCGGTGCTCCTCGTCGACGATGACCAGGCCCAGGTTCTTGAAGCGTATGCTCGGCTGCAGCAGTTTGTGGGTGCCCACCACGATGTCCACCGTGCCGTCCTCCAGGCCCGCCAGCACCTTGTCCTGCTGGGTCTTGGAACGAAAGCGCGAGAGCACCTCGATGCGCACCGGCCAGTCCGCGAACCGGTCCCGGAAATTCTGCAGGTGCTGCTGGGCCAGCAAGGTGGTGGGAACCAGCACCGCCACCTGGCCCCCGTCCTGGGCGACCACGAAGGCGGCCCGCAGGGCGACTTCTGTCTTGCCGAAGCCCACATCGCCGCACACCACCCGGTCCATGGGCTGGGCAGCGGCCAGGTCCTGGATCACCGCTTCGATGGCGGCCTGCTGGTCGGGCGTCTCCTCGAAGGGAAAGGCGCTGGCGAAGGCGCCGTATTCGTCGGGCCGCAGCTGGCAGCGGTGCCCGGTGCGGGCCGCCCGGCGGGCGTAGATATCGAGCAGCTCGGCGGCCACGTCGCGCATGCGCTCGGCGGCTTTGCGCCGGGCACGCTGCCACTGGTCCGTGCCCAGCTTGTGCAGGGGTGCCTGCTCCGGGGAGGTGCCGCTGTAGCGGCTGATCAGATCCAGGGAGGACACGGGTACGTACAGCTTGTCGCTGCCGGCGTATTCCAGGGTCAGGAACTCGGTTTCCACGCCGCCGACGGTCAGGCGCTGCAGACCCAGGTAGCGGCCCACGCCGTGGTCCTCGTGCACCACCGGGGCGCCGGGATTGAGATCCGTGAGATCCCGGATCACCGCTTCCGGGTCGCGGCTGGGCTTGTGGCGGCGGGTCTGACGGACCCGCTCCCCGAACAGCTGGGTCTCGGTGATCACCGCCCGGGGCGGGTGCTCCGTGAGCAGGCCCTGCTCCAGCGGTCCCACGGCGAGACAGACCGGGTCCCCGCTGTCGGCGAAGCCCTGCCAGCCGTCCACCGGTGCCGGCCGTATGCCCTGTTCCCGGAGCATGTCGTGCAGGGTCTCGCGGCGTCCGGTGGATTCGGTGATGAACAGCACCCGTCCGTGGAAGTCGGCGAGGAAATCTGTCAGTGCAGCCGCCGGACGCGGGGCCCGCGGCTTGAAGGACACATCCGGGAGGCCGCGGGTCGCGTAGTTGACCGCGCCGGGCGCCGTTTGCTCGAAGCGCTGGATCCGTATCCGGGGGTGGGCGGCCAGCGCCTCGTTCAGTCCCTCCGGGTCCAGAAACAGCCGCTCGGGACCGAGTACCGGGCGTTCCAGGTCATGACGGCGCTGCTCGAAACGATCCCGGGCCTGGGACCAGAAGTCCCCGGAGGCGTCGGGCGTCTCCGGCAGCAGAGCAAACAGCGCCGCGGCCGGCAGGTAGTCGAAGAGGGTGGCCGTGTGTTCGAAGAACAGGGGCAGGTAATACTCGATTCCGCCGGGGGCGATGCCCTGGCTGACGTCCCGGTAGACGGGGCTGGCCTGAGGGTCGCCTTCGAAGGTGGCGCGGTAGGCCTGGCGGAAACGGGTGACCGCCGGCCCGTCGAGGGGGAATTCCCGGGCCGGGAGCAGCCGCACGCTGTCCACCTTGTCCAGCGAGCGCTGGCTGTCGGGGTCGAAGGTCCGTAGGGACTCCACCTCCTCGTCGAACAGGTCTATGCGGTAGGGCAGGGAGCTGCCCATGGGGAACAGGTCCAGCAGCGAGCCGCGCACCGCGAACTCACCGTGTTCCATGACCTGGGAGACATAGCGGTAGCCGGCCTCGGTGAGGCGCTCGCGCATGGCGTCCAGGTCCAGCTTCTGGCCTCGGTCCAGGACCAGGGTATTGCGGTCCAGATAAGCATGGGGTGCCACCCGCTGCATGAGTGTGGCCACCGGCACCACCAGGATGCCGCGCTCGAGCTGAGGCAGTCGGTACAGCGCCTCGATGCGCTGAGAGACGATATCCTGATGGGGAGAGAAGGTGTCGTAGGGCAGGGTTTCCCAGTCCGGAAAGCCCAGCACCGGCAGGTCCGCGCCGGCGAAAAAACGCAGGTCCTCGGCAAGCCGGTCGGCTTGCTGCATGCCGGCGGCCACCACCACCAGGGGCCCGGCGTGGTGCCGCGCAGCCCGCTCCAGGGCCAGGGTCAGCGCATCGCCGTACAGCCGTCCCCAGTCACGCTGCTCGCGCCCGGCGGGCAGTTCGGGCTGCCACGGGCTGCGGCCGGGTTCTTCACTGGCTGGGCGTGGGGCTCGAGTGGAAGCTGGCTCGGACATCGGGGTCTGGTGGATGGTGTCGGTCCTGGCGAGTGGTGCGCTCGCGCGGCGCGTATTGTCCCACATGCGCCGGTCGGGCGCACCCTTGGGGCGGGGCGGAAAACACGCGGGGGTCCCTGAAAACGGGCAAAAAAAAGCCGGATCCCAAGGGGGAGAGGATCCGGCACAGTGCGCGTAAGGGGTACGCGCTTAGGGGGAAGTCTTGCTCGGGCAACCGGCCATGGCGGCGCTCAGATGAACAGGCAAACGTCCGCCTCCCGGGCTACGGGCAGAAAGTAGGTTGCGCCGACGTAATCAGTCACTTCGGGGATGAAATCCTCTTTGTCGAACCCGAATACGTCCACGGTCATCTGACAGGCCACCAGCTTCACATCCGCCTCGATACACAGCTCCCGCAGCTCGCTCACGCTGGCGACGCCCTTGTTCTTGAACGTCTTCTTCATCAGCGAGGTGGCGGTGCGCTCGAAGCCGGGTACGCCGGCCATGAGCAGATTGGGCATGGGCCAGTTCACGTTCTGAAACCACTTCGGGCCAAAGGGCATCTTCATGGGCATGGACGGATTGCCCAGGGGGCTGACCCGGGCCTCCTGCTCGAAATCCTTCTTGAGCAGCAGCAGCCCGTAGAAGGTGAAGAACATGCTGGTTTCCCAGCCAAGCGCGGCTGCCGTGGACGCCAGGATGAAAGGCGGATAGGCCCAGTCCAGGGTCCCCTTGGTGGCGATGATCGCCATCTGCGGCGTCTTGCTCTGCTCGATCGCCTCAAGCTTGCCGGGAAGCAGCTCATCCAGCTTCTGGCTGAGCCACTGATCCATCTCCTTGCCGCCCACCTGGGGGGTGCTCTCGCTGTCGGTTGTCGCCATGGCTGCCTCCTGATTGATCGCTCCGGCAGGGCCGCGGGCCGTGCTTTGCAGGCCGTTCACCGTTCCTATAGACTACAAACCGACCAGATGGTCTGTCAAGCGTGCCGTGGACACGCTATCTCTATTTCTAGCAGCCCGGAGGCTGTTGGCGAGGCCGGTAACCCGTCCGGTCCCTGTGGTAATATCCGGGGTCTCGCCGTTGAATTCATGGGATCGCGATTGCCGTTTCCGGCACCGCCCGAGGAAATCAGAATGTGCCCCCAGCCCAAGAGCACCGCCCGCAGCGAGCGCAACCCCGATTCCACGCGCCGGCGGATTCTTGAAGCGGCCTTCGAGCAGATTCACCACCGGGGCTACCAGGGCATGCGCCTCGATGAGGTGCTCGCCGTCACGGGCCTGACCAAGGGCGCGCTGTATCACCATTTTCCCAACAAGCGGGCACTGGGCTATGCGGTGGTGGATACGCTGGTGAGGGAGATGGTGGAGACGCTCTGGGTGCGGCCCCTGGCTGACGCCGAGGCTCCCCTGGATGCCCTGATCCGACAGGTCCGGGACCTGCCGGGCCTGGCCGGGGAGCGGGTGGTGACCCTGGGGTGTCCCCTCAACAATCTGGCCCAGGAGATGTCACCCCTGGACGAGGGCTTTCGCCGGCGGCTCGATGAGACATTCACCCTCTGGCACCGGGCGGTAGCCCAGGCCCTGACCCGGGCGCGGGATGCCGGACAGATGCGGGCGGATGTGGATCCGGAACAGGCCGCCACCTTCATCGTCGCGGCGCTGGAGGGCTGTATCGGAATGGCCAAGAACGCCCAGAGCCTGGAGCGCCTGGCTCAATGCGGAGCCGGGCTGGTGGGCTACCTGCAGTCCCTGGGCAGCCAGGCCTCGGACGGGAGGGACTGAGCACCGGGCCCGCCCCGGGCCCGGTGACAGGTGACGGTCAGCGCGAGCTGCCCTTGCGCAGATGCCGGCCGAAGATGCCCAGAAACTGCAAGGCCTCCTGGTTGCCCGGCTGGGACATGATGCGCCACAGGCCGCCCAGGCCGCCTTTGGGCGGAGGTTGCTGCTCGAACTCCTGGGAGCTGTCCACCAGCGCCTCGCCGAAGCGTACCAGCACGCTCTGCACTTCCTCGCGCAGCAGCAGATCCATGACCTGGGTAAGGGCGCCGTTGCGGGTCAGCCGGTCCATGAGGCAGATCGCCTCTCCGGCCACCGCCGACAGCCGGCTGATCATCTCGTCGTTGACGGCATCCTCCACCGAGCCGATGACCCGGGCCAGATGCACGATGCGCTCCAGGTCCCCGTTCTCCACCAGTTGGGCGATGGCGGGCAGGGCCCGCACCACGCCGCTGCGGTTGACCCGGTCCAGCAGGTCCATGCCGTCGCTGGCGGTGGCGGCCAGGCGCCCCACCATCTCCTCGGACATGGCGTCGTCGGCGGCACCGATGACCCGGGACAGGTTCACGATGCGCTCCAGGTCCCCGTTCTCCACCAGCTGGGTGATCGCCGGCAGCGCCTCGGCGACCCGGGCCCGGTTGACCCGGTCCAGCAGGTCCATGCCCTCGCCGAGGGTTCCCGACAGGCGGCCGACGATGTCGTCGGACAGGGCGTCCTGGGCCGATCCCACCACCCGTGCCAGGTGCACCAGCCGTTCCAGGTCTCCGTTCTCCACCAGCTCGGCGATGGCGGGCAGGGCCTTGCCCACCCCGCTGCGGTTGACCCGGTCCAGGAGCTCCATCCCGTCTCCGAGGGTGGCCGAGAGGCGGGCGACCATGTCGTCGTTGAGCGCGTCGCGGGCCCCCTCCAGGAGGCGGACCAGCTCAGTGGCCTGACTGGCCGCGCCTTCCGGCGGCTCCACTTTTTCCTTGGGTTGGCTCATGGGTCACCTCCGGTTACAACAACCCGCGGGCAGAGGCCCAGTACAGCTTGTTGTAGGCCATCTTGAACCAGTGCACCGCCTTGGTGGGTGCCTTGGGGTCCGGAGGGTTCTGATAGTT
>DATFLG010000049.1:0-4850 GCA_035267985.1 Gammaproteobacteria bacterium
GCCCAGCAGCAGGCGCAGATTGGCCCGCTTCTGCCACTCGTCTCCGGGCATTTTCGCGATCAGCGAACCCTTGCCGTAAACCACCTCGTCGTGGGAGAGGGGCAGCACGAAATTCTCCGAAAAGGCGTACCAGATACTGAAGCTGAGCTGATCCTGGTGATACTTGCGGTAGACCGGATCCTGGCTCATGTAGGACAAAGTGTCGTGCATCCAGCCCATGTTCCACTTCATGCCGAACCCCAACCCGCCCACGTGGGTGGGCCGCGAGACCATGGGCCAGGCGGTGGATTCTTCAGCGATGGTCTGGGTGCCGGGGAAATCCCGGTACACCGCTTCGTTGAGCCGGCGCAGGAACTCGATGGCCTCCAGGTCCTCGTTGCCGCCATGGCGGTTCGGGATCCATTCCCCCTGGCGACGCCCGTAGTCCAGGTAGAGCATGGAGGCCACGGCGTCCACCCGCAACGCATCGATATGGTAGCGGTCGAGCCAGCACAGCGCACTGCTGATCAGCACCGAGCGCACTTCGTAGCGCCCGTAGTTGTAGATGTAGCTGTGCCAGTCGGGATGATAACCGCGCTTGGGATCGGCATGCTCATAGAGATAGGTGCCATCGAAATACACCAGCCCGTGGCCGTCGTCGGGGAAGTGCGACGGCACCCAGTCCAGGATCACGCCTATCCCCCGCTGGTGCAGGTGATCGACGGCTGCCATCAGGTCCTGGGGACTGCCATGGCGGGATGTGGGGGCGAACAGCCCGGTGCTCTGGTAGCCCCAGGAACCGTAGAACGGGTGCTCCATCAGGGGCAGGAACTCCACATGGGTGAAGCCCATGTGGTGAGCATAGTCCGCAAGCCGCTCCCCCAGCTCCCGGTAGCCCAGATAATTGTCCGGATCCTCGGGCCGGCGGCGCCACGATCCGGCGTGGACCTCGTAGATGCACCAGGGGGCATCCAGCGCGCCACCACGGCCCCGGTCCGCCAGCCAGTCCCCGTCCCGCCAGCGGTAACCGAGATCCCATACCATGGAGGCGGTATGGGGAGGCGTCTCCCAGCGGGCGGCGAAGGGATCCCCCTTGTCCGCCTCGTAGCCGTTGGGGCCGACCAGGTGATACTTGTACAGACTTGCGCTGCCCAGCCCCGGCAGGAAGCCTTCCCAGATCCCGCTGTCGTCCTGGCGGGCCCGCAGCGGATGGCGCTCGGGTTGCCAGTCGTTGAACGGGCCGATCACCGATACGCTCCGGGCGTTGGGCGCCCAGACCGCGAACAGCACCCCGTCGACGCCGTCGCGGGTCAGAAGGTGGGAGCCGAGCTTCTCGTACAAACGGAAATGGCTTCCCTGCTTGAACAGGTAGACGTCGTGGCCGGTCAGCAGGCTGGCGTCATGTCGGATGTCGCTGTCCATCGGCCGCTCCCTGGGCCCTGCAATGCCTGGACGCCGCATGCCGCCATCTGCCGCCGTTCCGGGGCTGCCGGTCGATCGTTGCGGGTCGTCCATGAAAATCCGGCCGGAATGGGCCGTTCACAGTGAGAATAGACGAGATGGGAACGATCTCAAACGGGGGGTCATTCCCGGCCCGGGCACACCACCGGCAGGGGACAGACCAGGGCGATGCCGGCCGGTGAGATCCGGGCCTGGTAGGCCAGAGCCTGCACACCCTGGTCCAGGGCCTGGCGCAGGGCGCGCCCGTAGTCCGGGTCGATGTCGTCGGCGGGGCGTACCTCGTTGACGTCACCGCGCTGCACACAATACACAATGACGGCCCGGTCACCCTGGCCGGCCACGGCAGCCAGCTCGCGCAGGTGACGCGTGCCGCGGGTGCTGACGGCGTCCGGAAACAGCGCCACATGCCCCGCCGCCGCAGCCGTGACGTTCTTGACCTCCACATAGCACCGCCCGCCGTCATCGTCCTCCAGCAGCAGGTCGATACGGCTGTTCTCGTTGCCGTAGCGCACTTCGCCGCGCACATGGAGGTAGCCCCGCAGCTCGGCGATCACCCCGGCCTCGATGGCCTCACGGACCAGTGCATTGCTGCGAGCGGTGTTGATCCCCACCAGGGTCCCGCCATCCACCTCCACCAGCTCCCAGCTCAGGGGATATTTGCGCTGGCGGTTGCCGGTGTCGCGCAGCCACACCCGGCTGCCCGGCCCCATGCAGCCCATCATCGAGCCGGTGTTGGGACAATGAGCCGTCACCCGGGAGCCATCGCTCAGACGCACGTCCGCCAGGAAGCGCTTGTACCGACGCTCCAGCGTCCCCTCCAGCAGGGGCGATTCGAATTCCATGGTTCATCCACGCTCGCCGAGACAGGGCCGGGCATTACACCAGCCCCGGGGACGGAAGTCCATCGCGGCGGTGATGCCCGTCACAGAACGCCGCCCCCGCGGTTTGCGCCGGCGCACCGCGGTGATATATTGCCGGAAAAGCATCGGGGCTCCGCCCGTGCGCACAAACCGATCAAGGAGTTGCCCATGGCGACTGTCCGCTCCGTGCTGGTGCTGATCGCTGCGATGCTGTTCACTGCAGTGGCCGCCCGGGCCGCCGTGCCCCTGGAGAACGCCATCAACGAGGCCCCGCCCAACAGCCCCTCCGGGCTTCCGCGGCCCGACAACGGCATGACCATGAAGCAGGTGGAGAAGCAGTTCGGCCCCCCCACTAAAAAGATGGCGGCGGTCGGCACCCCCCCCATCACCCGCTGGGTGTATCCCAACTACACCGTCTACTTCGAGAAGAATCTGGTCATCTATTCCGTCGTCCATCGCGACGCTTTGAAATAGCCGCCCGTACGCAACAGGGGCCCGCCGCCGCCCCTTGATGGAACCTCTCCATGCCGAAGCGGATCCTGCCCGCCGAATGGGCGCCGCAAAGCGGCGTCATGCTGACCTGGCCCCACCCGGACACGGACTGGCAGGCACACCTGGATCGAGCCGAGACCGTGTTCGCCGCCATTGCCCGGGAGGTCACCCGGCGCGAAGCGCTGCTGGTGGTCTGCCGCGACGCCGATCACCGCAGGCATGTGGCCGAACGGCTCGCCGGCAACGGGGTGCCCGGCGAGCGCACCCGCCTGTTCACGGCCCCCTCCAACGACGCCTGGGCCCGGGACCACGGGCCCGTCACGGTGCTGGACGACGGCGTGCCCGTGCTCCTGGACTTCACGTTCAATGGCTGGGGCGGCAAGTATCCCGCCGAACTGGACAACCGCATAAGCCGCACACTGCACGAGAAAGGCGCGTTCGGAACAACCCCGCGTGAAAGCGTGGACTACGTCCTCGAAGGCGGCGCCATCGACAGCGACGGCATGGGCGGCGTGCTGGTCACCGAAAGCTGCCTGCTCAACGAGAACCGCAACCGCAACCAGGACCGGCGGCGCGTGGAGCAGCAGCTGGGCCGCTGCCTGGGGGTGGATCACGTCCTGTGGCTCGGCCATGGCGCCCTGGCCGGGGATGACACCGACGGCCACGTGGACACCCTGGCAAGGTTCTGCGATCCCCACACCATCGCCTACGTCAGGTGCGACGATCCCTCCGACGAACACTACCGTGAACTGCAGGCCATGGAGGCCGAGCTGCAGGCCCTGCGCGACCGGGAGGGCCGGCCCTACCAGCTGGTACCCCTGCCCTGGCCCGCCGCCCGTCGCGACGAGACCGGCCGGCGCCTGCCCGCCACCTACGCCAATTTCCTGGTCATCAACGAGGCGGTGCTGATGCCCGTCTACGATGACCCCGCCGACCGCAGCGCCGCCCGGCAACTGGCCGCGTGTTTCCCCGGCCGCACGGTGGTGCCCATCGACTGCCGGGCCCTGATCGTGCAGAACGGCAGCCTGCATTGCGTGACCATGCAGCTCCCGGCCAGGGTGCTGGCCTAGGGTCGGCCGCGCCCGGGCGACCCGGCATCCCCACCGGCCCGGTTATTCTCCGGGTCCTTCCCCCGGTATACTGGACCTTCGTGCAGCCACCGCCGTATCTGCCATCGCCATGACCGAATCCGTCCTCACCGTCGGCCTGGTGCAGCAACTGTGCAGCGAGGACCGGGAAACCAACCTGGCCGCCTCCGAAGACGCCATCCGATCGGCCGCTGCCGGCGGCGCCCGGCTGGTGATGCTGCCCGAGCTCCATACCAGCGTGTACTTCTGCCAGAGCGAGGATCCGGCCCGCTTCGACCAGGCCGAGCCGGTTCCGGGACCCACCACGGACCGCCTGGGCGCCCTGGCCCGGGAGCTGGGCATCGTGCTGGTGGCATCGGTGTTCGAGCGCCGGGCCCCGGGCCTGTACCACAATACCGCCGTAGTGCTGGATGCCGACGGCAGCATGGCGGGCCGCTACCGCAAGATGCACATTCCGGACGATCCCGGCTATTACGAAAAGTTCTATTTCACCCCGGGCGACCTGGGCTTCACCCCCATCGACACCTCCGTGGGTCGTCTGGGCGTGCTGGTATGCTGGGACCAGTGGTATCCCGAAGCGGCCCGGCTCATGGCCCTGGCCGGAGCCGAGCTGCTCCTCTATCCCACCGCCATCGGCTGGGACCGCCGGGACGCTCCAGAGGAACAGGCGCGTCAGCGCGATGCCTGGATCACGGTGCAGCGCGGCCACGCCATCGCCAACGGCCTGCCGGTGCTGGCCTGCAACCGGACCGGGCATGAGCCCGACCCCAGCGGCGCCTCCCCGGGGATCGACTTCTGGGGGTCGAGTTTCGTGGCCGGCCCCCAAGGGGACGTGCTGGCCATGGCCGCACCGGATGCCGCCGATCTGCTGGTCGTCGACATCGACCGGGGCCGCAGCGAGCAGGTGCGGCGACTGTGGCCCTATCTGCGGGACCGGCGCATCGACGCCTACCAGGACCTGTCCCGGCGC
>DATFLG010000050.1:0-10269 GCA_035267985.1 Gammaproteobacteria bacterium
GGTGGACCCGGAGCAGAGCATCGTGGGCGGGGCGCGTTACTTTGAGATGGTGAAAAAGAAGATTCCCGAACGCGTCGGCGAACCCGACCGCACCTGGCTGGCCCTGGCGGCGTACAACGTGGGATTCGGCCACCTGGAGGATGCCCGCATACTCACCCAGCGCCAGGGCGGCGATCCCGACAAGTGGGTGGACGTCAAGCAGCGCCTGCCCCTGCTCAGCCACAAGAAATGGTACCGGCACACGGAGCACGGCTATGCCCGGGGACGCGAGCCGGTGCGCTACGTGGAAAACATCCGCAGCTACTACGACATCCTGGTGTGGACCACGAAGCAGGACGACAAACCCCGCCCCGAGGACCCACCGGCCCTGGCCATCGACTCGCCGGTATTCTGAGCGCTCCGGGACAACGGACGGATGCGGGCGTCGGTCAACGCCGCGCAGCGAAAAACGCCTGCAGCAGGGCGCCGCACGCTTCGCCCAGCACCCCGCCCTGCCACTGCACCCGATGATTGAGGCCGGGCGCCTCCAGGGCGTTCCAGACGCTGCCCACCGCGCCGGACTTGGGATCGAAGGCCCCGAACACCAGCCGCGCCACCCGGGCGTGCACCAGGGCGCCGGCGCACATCAGGCAGGGCTCGAGGGTGACGTACAAAGTGGTGCCCGGCAGGCGATAGTTGGCCAGCGCCTGACCGCCGGCCCGCAGAGCCATCATCTCGGCATGGGCGCTGGGGTCGTGGCGGGACACGGGCTGGTTCCAGCCCTCCGCCACCAGGGCGTCGTCCTTGACCAGCACCGCCCCCACCGGCACCTCGCCGGCCTTCCCGGCGCGCCGGGCAAGCGCCAGCGCGTGGCGCATCCAGGTTTCGTCGGATGGAAGGGAACTGTGCATGAGAGCGCCGATGAAGGTGAAATATCGAACGCGCAGGAGCCGCCGTGCGGTTCAGCCCCCCGGGTTCATCCCCCGGCCCTGATGCTCACTCCACTCGATTGTAAATAAGCCATTATTGTCTTTTATATTCAATGGATTATTTTCCTGCTAATTAGTAATACCATGAAAAATACCATGTGAAGAAATTGCTGCTAATACTCACCGGAAATGTCGAGAAGCGACCACATTCCATGCTTCAGGCTTCGGCACTTCATGATTCCAGTCGCGCCCAAAAACTTTTTTTCCGCCCATGCGCCGAGTGCAATTGCTCCACGTAGGCGTGATGTGTTGGCAGTGGTTTGAATACCTTGATCCGCTTCGCCAGCGCTTCCAGTTTCTTGAAATACCGTGCACCATGGCCGTAAGCCTTACTGCGCGCTGGTGCCAGGATATCCAGCAACAAGGCACGGTAGCACGCCGTGGCCGCCAGATTGCAATCCGCTTTTTCAAACGCCTTGGCCAGCCGCAGCAGACTGTCATAAAAACACTCCGCCAACTCCTGATGCCGGGCTAAGACTAAGGCCTGGGCTCTCTCCATCTGACCCACGTTGAATAACAGATCTGCGCTGAGTACGATATTGCCACCCTGTTCGGCTTGCTTGATTGCTGAGCTACACGCTTTCTCTTTCTCGTCCTCGTCCAAGACCTCCAGATATCGCGT
Source organism: Gammaproteobacteria bacterium (assembly GCA_035267985.1). Taxonomy (GTDB): domain Bacteria; phylum Pseudomonadota; class Gammaproteobacteria; order DATFLG01; family DATFLG01; genus DATFLG01. The sequence continues at coordinate 1,591 of DATFLG010000050.1, forward strand.
GAAACTGGCGTAGCTCCGCTCGCTCTGAAATAACCGGGAACGAACCACTTTAAGCTGTTTCCGGTCGCCCGTTGTCACACAGACCTTATCCAGCAATTCCAGACGATCATGCTCAAAACGGCTATCCCATGCCTGGTTCAGATACCGCATTGCCTTCTCGGGTTGCTCATACTGCAAATATTTTTCACAAATCGATTTCATTTGCAGATTGTTTGGCTGTGGCGAATGTATCAACACCGATCGTTCGTATAAGGCAGGATCGTGCAAGGCATCGGCGATCTGGCCCAATGCCACGCCGCTATGCAAGGCCACAATATTGACGTCATCTTTTTGTTCAGGAGATTTTAACGCCTTGCGCAACGCGTTTTCGTAACGCCAGGCAAGTTGCTTCAGCTGATCCGGCGTCAACAGCAGGTGGGCATTCGGCAATAGCGGATCAAGCACACCATAATCATTCTGCTGATACATCTGATAAATTCGCTCGAGCCAGTCGACGTTGGCATCCGGCCATCCTTTAGCCGCCGTCAACCATAACAGTACGGCTTGGCGATATACCTCACCCACTGCCCCGCCGGAATCATCGACACGGTTGAGTACCGATTCTGCCGTCGCCAGGAACCGGTCGACCAAATCAAACGCATGTTCCGGTGAACGCTCCAACAGTCCGCTTTCAATGTCAGCGAGTGCCGCTTCTAGTTCGCGTGCAAAATCGAAACTCGCCCGATAATCGATAAACCTCCGCCCTCGTTTGAGCGATGCAATACGCTTGCGCAGCTCCCTGGACAGGGCGACCGGATCATTTGCCAATGCCAATGCTTCGATCTTGTCGTTCAACTCCGGATAGCGGAGGTAGAGGTCGAGTATAAAATTCCGCAAGGTATCTGCATCGATATCAGCGAGTTTTTCTTTGAGTTTATCGACGTTCATAGGACAAAATGGAAATTCATCAAATCGTTCAGGCTTGTGCAGATAAAATCGCTCGCTCCAGAGCGAATAGAATCATTTCCTCATCAGACCCGACTGAGCCGGTTCAACAATCGCCAACTCATATCGGGTTGTTCTGCCACCGCCTGGTAACGGAGTGATGATACCCTTGGCAACTAGGTCAGAAAGATCACGGCTGGCCGTTCGATTCGGACACTTGGTAATCGCTTCATATTTTTTTGTCGTTATTCCGCCTTCAAAGCCCTTTCGACCTTCAGCGAATACCCGCGACACCATCCTGGCCTGCCGGCCATTCAGCTGGTCACCATAAGTTTCATAGAATCGTGCCTTGGCAAGTACAAAGTCCACTTCTTCCCTGGCAATTTCCTGTGCCTTGATTATTGTGTCTGCAAAATAATCCAGCCAAACGTTAACATCCAGGCTTCCACGACTCGCCTCCTCCAGTTGCAGGTAATAGATTTTTTTATCCCCTTCTATCGCCGTTGCAAGACAGGCCGTGGTTGGATAACCAAGAAACTGGGAAAGCGCATGGTCAGCGATTGCCCTGCCGACTCGACCATTACCATCATCGAAGGGGTGAATCACCTCGAACCAGAGATGAGCAATACCTGCTCTTGCGATCCCGTGTATTGTCTTATCCCCGCTCAATGGACTGGTTTGTTTGTACCAGTCGATAAGCCTCGCCATTTCATCAGGCACCTGAGTCGCTGGCGGCGCTTCATAGTGAACCTTTTCCCGCCCGTAAGGCCCGCTCACTATTTGCATCGGTGAAGGATCGTTACGGTATGCGCCACGCAGAATAGGCGTGTAGCGCTGTTCCGGGACAGCCATGGATTGCCACTTACCCAGCAAGTCATGCGTCAGGGATGCTTGCCAGTTCTTGCGAACATCCACCAGCAGCGATGCAGCCCCGGCAGCTTTCTGGTCTGAGTTGTCCGGTAGCGTATCCGATGCAATTAAAGAGAGCAGCGATGACCTGACCGATTCTCTGTCCAGATCCTCGCCCTCAATGGCGCTGGTTTTGATGGCCTCGGAAAGCATCAAGTCAATCGTGGCATCCTCCTGGGACGCCATCGGTAGCGCATCAAAACGGCCAGCCAGACGCTCTGAATTCAGGCGAAATTCAAGTTCCCGATTATTGAGCGCGCTATTGTCATAGCGAAAATCTGGCCAGTCGGGCTGTTTCCATATCCACATCATGGCGTGATTGTAGCATTTATTCACGCCATTCTATAGATATATTTGGCGTGTATATAGGCCCAAATCACGCCACGCTCGTTCAAAAGGCGATATCTGAGTGCCGACCGCTGATACCACGATTACGCCAACCTGCCACTCATGGTATTGCTGCTTTCTGCATTACAGCACGCAGGAAATACCATGAAAAATACCATTGATGATGCAGATTACATTATCAACAGGACTATTTTTATCATTATTATTCAATGAGTTATAGAACTAGGTCACTCCCACTCGATTGTGGCGGGCGGCTTGCCGGAGATGTCGTAGGTGACCCGGGAGATGCCGTCGATCTCGTTGATGATGCGCCGGGAGACGTGGTCGAGGAATTCGTAGGGCAGATGCGCCCAGCGGGCGGTCATGAAGTCGATGGTCTCCACGGCCCGCAGGGCCACGACATAGTCGTAGCGGCGCTCGTCGCCCATCACCCCAACGGACTTCACCGGCAGGAACACGGCGAAGGCCTGGCTGACCTTGTCATAGAGCTCGTGGCGGCGCAGCTCCTCGATGAAGATGGCATCGGCCCGGCGCAGCAGGTCCGCATACTGCTTGCGCACCTCACCCAGGATGCGCACCCCCAGCCCGGGCCCCGGAAAGGGATGGCGGTAGACCATTTCCGTGGGCAGGCCCAGCTCCACCCCGATGCGCCGCACCTCGTCCTTGAACAGGTCCCGCAGGGGTTCGACCAGCTTGAGGTTCATCTTCTCCGGCAGCCCCCCCACGTTGTGATGGGACTTGATCACGTGGGCCTTGCCGGTGCCGCCGCCGGCGGACTCGATCACGTCGGGATAGATCGTCCCCTGGGCCAGCCAGCGGGCATTGGTGAGCTTGCCGGCCTCCTCGTCGAAGATGTCGATGAACAGGTTGCCGATGATCTTGCGCTTCTGTTCCGGGTCCGTGACATCTTCCAGGGCCGCGAGAAAGCGGTCCTCGGCGTCCACCCGCAGCACCTTCACCCCCATGTGGCGGGCGAAGGTGGCCATCACCTGATCCCCCTCGTCCAGGCGCAGCAGCCCGTTGTCCACGAACACGCAGGTGAGCTGCTCGCCGATGGCCTTGTGCAGCAGGGCCGCCACCACCGAGGAGTCCACCCCGCCGGACAGGCCCAGGACCACATGCTCGTCGCCCACCTGCTTGCGGATGCGCCGGATATGATCCTCGATGATGTTGCCGGCCGTCCACAGGGCCTCACAGGCGCAGATCTCCCGCACGAAGCGGTCCAGGATGCGCCGGCCCTGGGTGGTATGGGTCACTTCCGGGTGGAACTGCAGCCCGTAGAAGCCGCGCTCGTCGTCGGCAATCCCCGCCAGGGGCGCGTTGTCGGTGCTGGCAATGACCTTGAAGCCCTCGGGCATGCGCGCCACCCGGTCCCCATGGCTCATCCACACATCCAGCAGACCATAGCCCTCGGGGCTGGTGTGGTCCTCGATGTCCCGCAGCAGCCGCGAATGCCCCCGGGCCCGCACCCGGGCGTAGCCGAACTCCCGGTGATGCCAGGGCTCCACCTCGCCGCCGAGCTGGGCGGCCATGGTCTGCATTCCGTAGCAGATGCCCAGCACCGGCACTCCCAGCTCAAAGACCGCCTGGGGGGCGCGCGGGCCTTCGGCGGCGGTCACCGACTCGGGGCCGCCGGAGAGAATGACGCCCTTGGGATGGAACACCCCCAGGGCCTGCTCGTCCATGTCGTAGGGATGGATCTCGCAATACACCCCCGCCTCGCGCACCCGCCGGGCGATGAGCTGGGTGTACTGGGAGCCGAAATCCAGGATCAGAATGCGGTGGGCGTGGATGTCATCCGGGCCGGTGGGCCGGGATGGCGCGGCTGGCTGGTTCATGGACTCGCTCACTGGGGAGGAAACGCCGACGCCCTCAGTCCACCCGGTAGTTGGGGGCTTCCTTGGTGATAGTCACATCGTGCACATGGCTCTCGCGCATGCCCGCGTTGGTCACCCGCACGAACTCCGGGCGGGTGCGCATGTCGTCGACGCTGGCGCAGCCGGTGTAGCCCATGCTCGCCCGCAGCCCGCCGATCAGCTGATAGATGATGTTCACCACCGTGCCCTTGTAGGGCACCCGGCCCTCGATCCCCTCGGGCACCAGCTTGTCCAGCTCGGTGGCCCCTTCCTGGAAATAGCGGTCCGAGGAGCCCTTCTGCATGGCCCCCAGGGAGCCCATGCCCCGGTAGGATTTGTAGGACCGGCCCTGATAGAGCTCCACTTCGCCCGGAGCCTCTTCCGTGCCGGCGAACAGGCTGCCGATCATGACGGTGTGGGCACCGGCGGCGATGGCCTTGGCGAAGTCCCCGGAATAGCGGATGCCGCCGTCGGCGATCAGGGGCACGCCGGTACCCTTGAGCTCAGCGGCCACGTTGGCCACGGCCGTGATCTGGGGCACGCCGACGCCGGCCACGATGCGGGTGGTGCAGATCGAACCCGGCCCGATGCCCACCTTCACCGCGTCGGCGCCGGCCTCCATCAGCGCCCGGGCCGCGGCGGCGGTGGCGATGTTGCCGCCGATCACCTGGACCTGGGGATAGCGCTCCTTGACCCAGCGCACCCGGTCGATCACCCCATGGGAGTGGCCATGGGCGGTGTCCACCACGATCACGTCCACACCGGCCGCCACCAGGGCTTCGATCCGCTCCTCGGTGCCCTGGCCGGTGCCCACCGCGGCGCCCACCCGCAGCCGGCCCTGCTCGTCCTTGGAGGCGTTGGGGTAGTCCTTGGCCTTCTGGATATCCTTGACGGTGATCAGTCCCCGCAGGTGGAAATTGTCGTTCACCACCAGCACCTTCTCGATGCGGTGGCGGTGGAGCAGCTCCAGCACCTCGTCCCGGTCCGCACCCTCCTTGACGGTCACCAGGCGCTCCTTCGGGGTCATGATGGAGGATACGGCGTTGTCGTAGCCGGTCTCGAAGCGCAGGTCCCGGCTGGTGACGATGCCCACCAGGTCCTGGCCGTCCACCACCGGCACTCCGGAGATGTTCTGGGCCCGGGTCAGCTCCATCACCTCCCGGATGCTGGTGTTCGGGGATACCGTGATGGGCTCCTTGATGACCCCGCTCTCGAACTTCTTGACCTTCTGCACCTGCCCGGCCTGGACCGCGGGCTCCATGTTCTTGTGGATGATGCCCACACCCCCCTCCTGGGCCAGGGTGATGGCCAGGCGCGCTTCGGTGACCGTGTCCATGGCGGCGGATACGATGGGTAGGTTGACCCGGATATCCCGGGTGAACTGGGTATCGAGGCGCACGTCCCGGGGCAGCACGTCGGAGTGGGCCGGGAGCAGGAGCACATCGTCGAAGGTGAGGGCTTCCTCAAGGATTCGCATAGGAAACACCGTGCCGGGCGTAGGATAAATAAGCCATTATAGGGGGTGCACCCACGCCGGTAAACTGCACCGGGGTGTGCGGGAATAGGCCGGTTTCCCCGTTTCCGGCCATGGGCTATGATGGGCGAGCTATGCAGCCATCGACCGTTACCCTGCCCCAGCGCGATGTCTACACGGTCGGGCGGCTCAACCGCGAGGCGCGCGCTGTGCTGGAAGGCGGCTTTCCCCTGCTGTGGGTGGAGGGCGAGCTGTCCAATCTCTCGCGCCCGGCCTCCGGCCACCTCTACTTCAGCCTCAAGGATCCCCAGGCCCAGGTGCGCTGCGCCCTGTTCCGCAGCCGGAGCCGGCTCCTGGGTTTCACTCCGGAGAACGGCCTGCAGGTGCTGGTCCGGGCCCGGGTGAGCCTGTACGAGGCCCGGGGGGATTTCCAGCTCATTGTCGAACACATGGAGGAGGCCGGGGACGGGGCCCTGCGCCGGGCCTTCGACGCCCTCAAGCAACGCCTGTCGGCCCAGGGCCTGTTCGACGAAGACCGCAAGCGGCCCATCCCCGCCTTTCCCCGGCGCATCGGGGTGGTCACCTCCCCCAGCGGTGCCGCCGTCCGGGATATTCTCAGCGTCCTGCGCCGGCGCTTTCCGGCCCTGCCGGTGCTCATCTACCCGGTGCCGGTCCAGGGCACCGACGCCGCCCCCCGGATCGCCGCCGCTATCCGCCGGGCCTCGGAGCGGGCCGATTGCGACGTGCTCATCGTCTCCCGGGGCGGCGGTTCCCTGGAGGACCTGTGGGCCTTCAACGAAGAGGTGGTGGCCCGGGCCATTCACGACTGCGCCATTCCCGTGGTCAGCGGGGTGGGCCATGAGATCGATTTCACCATCGCCGATTTCGTGGCCGACCGCCGGGCACCCACCCCTTCGGCGGCCGCCGAGGTGGTCAGCCCGGACCAGATCAAGTGGCTGGCCCAGCTGCAGACCCTGGACGGGCGGCTGCTCCACCTGCTGCGCCGGCACCTGACAGGCCTGGCCCAGCGGCTCACCTGGCTGGAGAAACGCCTCCAGCAGCAGCATCCGGGCCAGCGCCTGCGCCAGCAGAGCCAGCGCCTGGACGAGCTGGACCAGCGCCTGCGCCAGGGACTGCGGGCGGGGCTGGCCCGGCGCCGCTCCCGGCTGGCCGAGCTCACCGCCCGGCTGCACCGCCATGCGCCCACCTACCGGCTGCAGGGGCTGGAAGCCCGCCGTCAGACCCTGGATCGGCGCCTGCGGGGCGCCATGACCCTCACCCTGGAACGGGCCGGGCAGCGCCTGGGTGCCCTGACCCGCGCCCTGGACACGGTGAGCCCCCTGGCCACCCTGGAGCGGGGCTACGCCATCGTCACCCGCCCGACCGACGGCCGGGTGCTCCAGGATGCCGCAGCCGTGCAGCCCGGCGAGCAGGTACGGGCCCGTCTGGCCCGGGGCCGGCTGGTGTGCACGGTGGACGAAACCCACTCGGAGGATTCATGATCCGTTCGTCGATTCCCGGGCGCCGACCGCGCCCCTGGCGCCTCCTGGCGGCCCTGGCCGGGGTCCTGCCGGCCACCGCCCCCGTCTTTGCCCAGTCCCTGCCCCGGAACGAGCCGGTGCCCGGGGGGGTGGCGGTGATCGCCCTGCCCCATCAGAGCAGCCGGCCCCGGGTGGCCTATGGCCGGCACCGGGCCATGGTGGTGCGCCACGCCGGGACCTGGTATGCGGTCGTAGGCATCCCCCTGAGCACCCGGCCCGGGGAGGCCACCCTGAAGCTCAACGGTGACCACCCCCTGCACTTTCAGGTCGCCTCCAAGACCTATCCCAGCCAGCACATCACCATCAAGAACCGCCACATGGTGAACCCGACCCACAAGGAGCTCAAACGGATCTGGCGGGACAAGGCGCGCATCGACAAGGCCCTGGCCCACTGGAGCGGCAAGACCGAGGTGCCCCTGCGCCTGCGCATGCCGGTGCACGGCCCCCTCAGCAGCACCTTCGGCCTGCGCCGGTTCTTCAACGGCGAGCCCCGCAAGCCCCACAGCGGCTGGGATATCGCCGTGCCCGAGGGCACCCCCATCCACGCCGCCGCCGCCGGCACCGTCGCCCTGACGGGGAACTTCTTCTTCGACGGCAACATGGTGCTGCTGGACCACGGCCAGGGGCTGGTCACGCTCTACGCCCACATGCACAAGATCAAGGTGCACATGGGCCAGCATGTGCAAGCAGGTCAGGTGATCGGCGTGGTGGGACGCACCGGCCGGGCCACCGGCCCGCACCTGCACTGGGGCATCAGCCTGAACGACGCCCGGGTGGACCCGGCCCTGTTCGTGCCCAAGGGGGCCGTGGCCGCACGCTGAGGGCCCGCCAGGGGCGAAGCGAAATCCAAAGACGCCGGGGACTGCACGCAAAGAAGACGATGCACGGGCAACCCCGTCGGCCATCGGCTCCGTCACCTCGTTTTTCCAGGGCAATGCCTGACGCCAATCCGCAACGGGCCGGCGGGGACCGGCCCATCCGACCTTCATCGGGAGCCAGACATGAAAGCCCTTGAACAATATTCCCTGGACGACCTCAAGCGCATCTACCGCCACCTGCACAGCCGGCTGCAGGAGGATTTCGAGCTCATGGACTCGGACCTGCTGCAGGACCTTCAGACCCTGCTCCAGCGCAGGGCCCGGGAAGACGGGGTGGATGTCTCCGTCCATGCCCAGTGGGCGGCGTGGCTCAACGACGGGGTGAAGCTGCGCGGGATATAGACAGCGCGGAGCCCGCGCCCCGCTGCTCGCTCCGCACCCTGCACCGCTTCCTTGAATCGTTGCTTTCGGTGCTTTCCGTGTCTTCCGTGACTTTTTCTTTCCCCGGATTACGCTGGCGCTAATCCGGGCTACGATTTGTCCGTGCTTTCCGTCTCTTCCGTGGCGCCTTTGAATCTTTTCCCTTCCGTGGGCTCCGTGGCTCTTGGTTTGCGCCGTCAGTCGGCTTCCCGGTCGATGCTGCAGCAGTGCACCCCCGCCTTCTGGGGATTGACCGCTTCCAGCACGGCGCCGGTGGTGGGATTGGGCCGGTAGGTGGTACAGCCTTTCAGACCCTGCCTGTAAGCTTCCATATAGACTTCCTTGAACTGCTCGAAAGGCAGGTCTTCGGGAATATTGATGGTCTTGGA
>DATFLG010000051.1:0-3756 GCA_035267985.1 Gammaproteobacteria bacterium
ATCACCCCGGCTTCGTGCATGAGGGGTCGTCCGGGCGCAAGCGCTCTCGTGATTGATGATCACCCGTCGTATGGTAATGCTCGACAAAAAGTATTTCTTATAACCAGTTCATATACTAGATTTAAATGTGACCGCCCACCCCGGTTGCCCCGCTGTCCACACCGGTGTCTTCCTGTATACCCCCATATAAGGATGCAATGACAGTGCCATCGCGCCCCACACCGTTGACAGGGAACGTTAACCAACCCCTCGGTGTGGCGTCAACGAAGCGGTCGGCCCCCGTCTTAAGTTTGCACAGCCCCTCGCCGATAGCCCGGCAGTGGCCCCCGGTGCCGCGCCCTGCGGGGGTGCGGTGCTGCCGTGAGTGACAGCGAGGTCCCCATGGCCAGACAATGGACTGGCGCGCATCTGGAGTTGCTGGACGGAGAGCAGGCCGGCATCCGGTACGCGTTGGCCGATCAGGTATGGCTCGGGCGGTGCCCGGGGGAGGACGGCGACCCGGGCGGCTGCCTCACCATCCCCGAAAATGCGGTCAGCCGCCGCCATGCCCGCATCCTGCGCCGGGACGGGGACTACCGGATCGAGGATCTGCGCTCGACCAACGGCACCCTGGTGGACGGCGAGCCTCTGGCACCCGGCCAGCCCACCCTGCTGCGCGACGGCACCATCATCCAGCTGGGACAGACGCGGCTACTGTTCCGGGAGGATGCCACCGCCGCCTGTGAGCGGGTACCCGTAACCCTGATTTCCGGCACTCAGGCACGTTCCCAGGTCAGCATGAGCATCGACGCCTCCCGCCTGATGCTGGAAATGCAGGGCAGGGCGATGCCGGAACCGGACCAGTCCGGCAACATGCTGCGCCGTCTGCAGGGCATGGCGCAGGTCAGCATCGGACTGGGGGCGGAACGGGATCGGCGCAAGCTGATGGACAAGATCATGGCGGTGATCTTCGACATCTTTCCAGACGCCGAACGCGCATTCGTGCTGTTGCGCGACCCGGACCGGCCCGAAGAGCTGACACCGGCCGCGGCCCGGACCCGGGACGCCGCCGCCGGGGTGGACCGCATTGCCCTGTCGCGCACCATCGTCAACGAGGTGCTTCGGGGAAAGCATGCCATCCTGTCCAGCGACGCCATGGAGGACGCGCGATTCGCATCCGGGGAATCCGTCGTGGACCTGAACCTGCGCAGCGTCATGTGTGCCCCGTTGATCATGGAAGACGAGGTGCTGGGCCTGATCCAGGTGGACACCAGCGGCGCCTATACCTTCGGCAAGGACGACCTGCACATTCTCACCGGCGTGGGCGCCCAGACCGCCGTGATTCTGCGCAACTTCGACCTGTATGAGGAAATCGAGCACCTGTTCGAGGGTTTCGTCAAAGCCTCGGTGCACGCCATCGAAGCCCGGGATCCCAGCACCGCGGGACACTCCTTCCGGGTGGCCGAATACACCGAACGGCTGGCGCGGGCGGTGGACCGTCAGGGCACAGGAGCGGTACGTGAGGTGCGTTTCACGGCCGAGCAGCTGCGTGAGATCCGCTACGCCGCCCTGCTGCACGACTTCGGCAAGGTGGGCGTTCGCGAGCACATCCTCACCAAGCCCAAGAAGCTTTACCCCCACCAGATGGATCTGCTCCGCGAGCGCTTTCGTCGGGCCCGGGCAACCCTCGAACAACGGGCGCTGCGCGAGCTGGTACGCATCCACGAGCAGGAGGACTTGAGCCATGCGGAGTTTGTCCGCCGCCGCCAGCAGATGGACCGGGAGCTTGGCGGGGAGTTCGACCGGCTGGAGCGCTTTTTCGAGCTGATCCGCCAGGCCAACGAACCCACCGTGGACGTCGCCGAGGCTCCCCGGGATCTCGAGCAGGTGCTGCGCTATACATTCGACGGTCAGGACGACGAGCCGGTGGCCCTGCTGAGCGAGTTCGAGTTCGCGGCCCTGACTCTGTCCCGGGGCAGTCTGACGCCGCAAGAGCGCGTGCAGATCGAGTCCCATGTCAGCCACACCTTCGCATTTCTCAACCTGATGCCCTGGACCCGGGGGCTCTCCGAGGTCCCCCATATCGCCCATGCGCACCACGAGAAGCTGGACGGATCGGGTTATCCCCGCGGCCTGCACGCCGGCCAGATTCCGGTGCAGTCCAAGATCATGGCCATCGCCGACATCTATGACGCCCTGACCGCCGGCGACAGGCCCTACAAGCAGGGCCTGTCGCCCGACAGGGCGCTGGACATCCTGGCCGAGGAGGCCCGGGCCAACAAGATCGACACCGACCTGTTCCATATCTTCGTGGAGTCGTCGGCGTATCGCGTGGTGAGCCATTACTGAACAAGAACCGACAACAAACAGGTGAGCATCAATGCAGCAACCCGCTTCCGCTCATGCCACCCACGTGGGGTGCGTGCGTGAATGCAACGAGGACTGCGCCCTGTCGGTCCCGGAGCTGGGCCTGTGGCTGGTGGCCGACGGCATGGGGGGCCATGCCAGCGGCGAGGTGGCCAGCCGCCTCGTGGCCGAGCATGTCCGCCAGGGCGTCGCGCACGGCCTGGGGCTGGTCAATGCCCTGGAAGCCGCCCACATGGCCGTGCTGGACGCGGCCGCGCGGGGTGTGGGCGGGCAGGGGATGGGCGCCACTGCCGTGGCCCTGCGTCTGGAGGCCGGGGACTACGAGATCAGCTGGGTGGGGGACAGCCGCGCCTATCTGTGGAACGGCCGGCGCCTGAGCCAGCTCACCCGGGACCATACCTTCGTGCAGCAGCTGGTGGACGGAGGAGCCCTGACCCCGACCCAGGCCTTGAGTCATCCCCAACGCAACCAGGTCACCCAGGCCCTGGGGGCTGCCGGTCTCCAGGATCTGGACGTGGGAACGGTCCTCGGCACGTTGCGTCCCGGCCAGGAGCTGCTGCTGTGCAGCGACGGGCTGACCGGCCAGGTGCCCGACCAGCGGATCCGGGAGGTGCTGGCCGCAGAAGGCGACGAGCAGAGGAAAGTGGACCATCTGATCGATCTCGCTCTGGAGGCGGGGGCTCCCGACAACGTCACCGTGGTGCTGGTGTCCATCCCCGGTTCCTGAGCGGTCCGTCGCAGCGGCTTTCATGCCTGCACCCCGGTCTATACTCCTGGGCAGGCCGCTTTCAACCGCGCCGCCCGGTGCACACCCGCCAGGGGCCCATGACATTGGCTGATCCTCCCCGAAAAAACGGTTTCCTGAGTCGGCGGGGCTTCATCCGGCTGACGGCCGCTGCCGTGGCCGCCACTGCGCTTCCCGGGTGGAGCCTGCCGCGCAGACTGGAGGAATGGCTCGCCCTGGGTCACGCACCCAGGGCGAAACGCAGAACGCCTTTCATCACGGCGAACGAGGATTTCTACCTGGTGGCGGTGAATCCGTCCTATCGCCCGCCGGTCACGCCGGGGGACATCGCGGGCAAGTGGTCACTGACGCTGACCGGTCCGGGTGAAAAGAGCGCCCATCTGAGCTACGCCGACCTGACCGGCCGCGCCCGTCACAGCACGTTCTATACCTTCGAGTGCATCGGCAACGATGTGGGGGGCCAGCTCATCGGCAACGCGCGCTGGAAAGTGATTCCCCTGTCCCAAGTGCTGGCCGGGGCGCCTGGCGCTATGGGCAGTGTCCGGTCGGTAATGTTCGAAGGTCTGGACGACTTCTACTCCAGCGTGTCCATCGAGCGCGCGCGGGACGATTATGCGTTCATTGCCGTTGAGATGAACGGCGCCCCGTTGCCCGCCGCCCATGGT
>DATFLG010000052.1:0-5822 GCA_035267985.1 Gammaproteobacteria bacterium
GGCTCACGGCGTCCTCGCTGGCCGCGTCGCATACCAGGTGGTAGCCGCCGATGCCCTTGATGGCCACGACAGCGCCGCTGCGCAGAGCGCCTACGCAGGCGTTGAGGGCCTGTTGGGTATCGTCGATCGCTTCGGCGTCGCCACGGCGAAAGCTCAGCCGCGGCCCGCAGTCCGGGCAGGCCACCGGCTGGGCATGGAAGCGCCGATCCAGGGGATCGTGGTACTCGGCGGCGCAGGCCGGGCACAGGGGGAAGCCGGCCATGGTGGTGTTGGGCCGGTCATAGGGCAGGGCCCGGATCAAGGTATAACGGGGTCCGCACTGGGTGCAGTTGATGAACGGATAGCGGTAGCGCCGATCCGTGGGGTCGTTGAGCTCGCGCAGGCACTGCGGGCAGGTGAAGTAATCCGGCGGCACATGGATGTCGGCGTCGGCCGCCGCCACACTGGGTTCGACCGTGAAGTCCTCACACTCCTGCAGCGCGGCGGGCCGGCTCGCCAGCAGCCGGGGCCGGGCAATCACCGGCGCGGTGTGTACCAGCTGGTGCGCGAACGCGGCCACCGCGGCCGGGCGCCCCTGGATATGGATACGCACCTGCCCCACTTCGTTGCGCACCCATCCCCTGAGCCCCCCGGCCCGGGCCAGGCGGTAGACGAAGGGGCGAAATCCGACACCCTGCACCCGGCCACCCACCAGCAGCTCGCGGGCGGTATACGCTTGGGGACAGGGGTCGGCCAATCGGGCGGTGTGGGGGTCCGGCGACATGCAGGCCCCGGGGTCAGGCCGGGGCTTGGCCTGCTTCGGCCTCACGTACTCCGGCCGCCCACCAGATGCGGCAGGCGCCTTCATCGGACACCATGCAGGGGCCGATGGGTTTGCGGGGCGTGCAGGCCTTGCCGTAGAGCTGGCACTGGTTGGGATAGATCTTGCCCAGCACCACCCGTGCGCAGTCGCAGCCGGGCGGCATCTCCCCGGCCCGCCGGCGGTCGGGATTGGCATGGTCCGGAAGCTGAACCCGGGCGTCGTGGTCCGCGTAGCCGGGCTTGAGTCCGTAGCCGGACGCGGGAATGCTGCCCACCCCGCGCCAGTTGGCGTCCTGCACGTCCATCACCTGCTCGAGGAGGCGGCGGGCCGCCGGGTTGCCGCCGGCGCGCACCAGCTCCGGATAGCAGTTGTCCAGGAAGGGGCGGCCTTCCTGGCGCTGGCGCAGGGTGGAGTACATGGCGGCCAGCAGGGATTCGGGGGTGAACCCGGCCACCGCGGCGGGAATGCCGTGATCCTCCACCACGAAGTTCCATTCCTCCGGCCCCATGATGGTGGAGACATGGCCCGGTGCGATCAGACAGTCGAACCCGGGCTGCTCTGAATCGAGCAGCATGGCCACCGCCGGCCAGGTGAGCCGGCCCGAAAGCAGCAGGAGCAGATTCTCCGGCATGCCTTCGGCGGCCATGGCCGCCACCGGCGCGGTGGTGGTCTCGAAGCCGGCCGCGAAGAACACCACGGTGCGACCGGGATTGGCGGTGGCGATCTGCACCGCTTCCCGGGGCGAGGCGATGGCGCGGATATCGGCGCCGGCGGCCTTGGCCTGCTCCAGGGACCGGGCCTGGGCCCGGGGCACGTTCACCGGCACCCGCAGCATATCGCCGAAGGCCACCAGGATCACATCCTCCTTCAGGGCCAGTTGGATGGCGGCGAAGACGTCCTCCTCGGGGCACACGCACACCGGGCAGCCCGGGCCCGGGATCAGTTCGATGTGATCGGGGAGGGCGCCGCGCAGGCCCGCCATGGTGATGGAGCGCTCATGGCCGCCGCACACGTTCATGATGCGCACCGGCCCGTCCGCCGGCAGCCCGTGGATACGGGCCAGCCACTGTTTCGCATCCAGACTCATGCTGTTCCCGCCGTCTTCAGCCGTGCCCGTGGGCCGGATGCCCGTGGACATGGGGATGGTCATGGCCCGCCGGCTCGCCCCGGGCGTGCAGGTGGACGCCGTCGGGCTGCACCGCGGGACGCAGGGTCTGGCGGGCGGCGACCCGCTGGCGGTGGGTGGCCACCTCATGGCGCAGCCACCCCAGCCAGGCGTCCAGGCCCCGGCCTTTGCGGGCCGAGACCTCCAGTACCGGCGCATTGCTGGCCAGCGCCCGCAGGCAGTGCTCCGCCCGGTGGGGATCGAAATCGTCCAGGACCTCCAGCAGGTCGGTCTTGGTGAGCAGCATCAGGTCCGCCGCCCGGAACATGACCGGGTATTTGGCGGGTTTGTCGTCCCCTTCGGTGACCGACAGCAGGGTGACGTTGCGGTGGTGGCCCAGGTCGAAGCTGGCCGGGCAGACCAGATTCCCCACGTTCTCGATGAACACCACGTCCACCGCGTCCAGGTCCAGCTCGTGCAGGGCGAGGTGGACCATGTGTGCGTCCAGGTGGCAGGCGCTGCCGGTGGCGATCTGAATCGCGGGCACGCCCTTGGCGCGGATGCGCCGGGCGTCGTTTTCCGTTTCCAGGTCCCCCTCGATCACCGCGACCCGCAGGCGCCCGGCCAGGGCGTCCAGAGTGGCTTCCAGCAGGGCGGTCTTGCCCGAGCCCGGAGACGACATGAGATTGATGGCGAGTACACCATGGCGGTCGAAATGCTCGCGGTTGTGGGCGGCCTGATGGTCGTTTTCCGACAGCAGGCCCTGGAGCACTTCCACGGCGGCACGGCCGTCACCGGTGGTCGCCAGCTTGCCGTCGGCCTCCACCAGGTGGGCGTTGCCCGAGGTCACGTTGCAGCCACAGGTGTCGCACATGTCGTTCTCTCCGTGTTGGCGGCGGACGGGGTCCGCGGTCAGTTCAGGCGCGCGGGCGGCTGTGCCTGGACCAGCTGAACGCTGGCGAGGATGAGCTCGTCGCCGCTCACCAGACGGGTGTGATAATCGCCGCAGGCGCCGCACAGCAGCCGGTTGGGCCGGGCGTCGGTCTCTTCGCCGCACCGATCGCAGCGCACCCGCACCGGCAGGGTCTCGATGCACAGCTCCGCCTCCTCGGCCACGGTGCCGGCCCGGGCCAGGGGAAAGGCGTTGCGCAGCAGGTCGGGCTCCACCCCCGACAGGGGGCCGATCCGTACCACGATCCGTTCAACGCGCCCCGCATCGTGCTGGGCGGCGATCCGGCTGACCTGCTGGAGCATGCCCTGGCACACCGACAGCTCATGCATCGGCGGCTCCGCTGGCGGCCAGGATCTCGTCGTACAGCTCCCAGGCCGAGCGCGCCTCCTGCTCGGTCATCTTCTGGATGGCGTAGCCCACGTGCACCATGACGAAGTCGCCGGCCTGGACCGGCTCATCCTGCAGCAGGAACAGGCTCACGTCCCGTCCGACCCCTTTGGCCTCGCAGTGGGCGATGAAGCCGTCGACGGACGTCACCTGCATGGGAATGCCAAGACACATGATAGGGGCTCGCTCTCCTGTGGGAAGCAGGGCCGGGGCCCCGCCGGGTACAGGCCCATTTGACGCGCGCACCGCCCCCCTTGTCCAGAGGCGCCGGCAGGTGATCCGGATAATTATTGATATGGATCAGTGTTGGCCGGTTGGGGAAGCGTATGGTGGGCATATCGGGAATCCGGCGACCCATGGCTCACAGGACTCACCAACAACAATACCCCGCCCGGCCGTTGCGCCGCGCCGGCGCGCGCTGGCGGACAGTCTCGGGCGCCTGCGCCGTCATGTCTATGAGAATTTCAGCAACTCTTGATAGACCCGCCCGCCCCGGCCTTGACCGGCTCCCGGGGCGGTCGATACTTGCAGACAGTGTCCACGGAAGCCTCGGGGGGACCCCATGAGCGGGCAGGTGCTGGTCCTCGGTCTGGGTAATACACTGCTCACGGACGAGGGGGTGGGAGTGCATATCCTGCGCTATCTGGAAACCGAACTGCCGGTCCCCGCGGGTGTGGAGCTGATGGACGGGGGTACTCTGAGCTTCACCCTGGCGGGTCCCATCGAGTCCAGCGACCAGCTCATCGTCATCGACGCCAGCGAGCTGGGCGCGGCGCCCGGCACCGTCCGGGTCTTCGCCGGGGCGGAGATGGACAGTTTCGTGGGAGGCAACCGCAAGCGCAGCGTGCACGAGGTCAGCCTGCTGGACCTGATGGCCATCGCCCATCTCACCGGCCGGCTGCCGGCCCGTCGGGCCCTGATCGGCATCCAGCCGGCCAGCACCGACTGGGGTGATGCGCCGACGGGCGCGGTGGCGTCGGCCATTCCGCAGGCGGCCGAGCGCGTGCACAGCCTGATCGGAGAGTGGAGCCAATGAACGACGGCCTGAAGCGCATCAATGTGACCGTTGCCCCCCAGGAGCCCCAGGAGAGCGTGCTCAACGCCTGGGCGCTGCTGAACGAGCTGGAGCAGATGCTGTTGGCGCTGATCGACCATGAGCGGCCCAGCAGCATCGATCTGCGGGGTGTACCCCTCACGGCCGCGGACCGCCGGACCCTGGAGCGGGTCCTGGGCGAAGGGGAGATCAACGTGGAGATCGATGCCCTGGGGATGAGCCGGGTGCGGGAAACAGCCGTTCACGGAGTCTGGTGGGTCACCCATCACGATGACGATGGCAAGACCGTTGCGGAGTTTCTGGAAGTGTCGTACTGCCCGGACATCCTGCGCTCGCACAAGGATGACGTACGGGATACCCTGGAAAACCTGCGGGCTCACCTCGCGCAGCACACGGAAACCTGACGAACCGGCATTCGGGAGAAGGCAGCAATGAGCAAGTCCGATACCCTGGGAGAGCATCTGCGGCGCAATGGCATCAGCCGGCGCGCTTTTCTGAAATTCTGTGCGGCGACGGCATCGATGATGGCCATGCCGCCGGGTTCGGCCCCCGCCCTGGCCGAGACCCTGGCCAGCCAGAAACGCCCCAACGTGATCTGGCTGTCGTTCCAGGAGTGCACGGGCTGCACTGAGTCCCTGACCCGCAGCTATGCGCCCACCATCGAGAAACTCATCTTCGATGTCATTTCCCTCGATTACCACGAGACCCTGATGGCCGCCTCCGGGGAAGCCGCCGAAGCCGCCCGGGAGGCCATCATCAAGGACAATCCGGGCAAGTACCTGGTGATGATCGACGGCTCGGTGCCGCTGGAAGGGGGGTTTGCGACCATCGGCGGCAGGAGCATGCTCGATATCTGCAAGCACACGGTGGAGAACGCGGCGGCCGTGGTCTGCGTGGGCACCTGCTCTTCGTTCGGCGGCATTCCCTACGCCAATCCCAACCCCACCGGCGCCAGGAGCATCACCATGCTCATGGACGAGGGTCACGTGCCCCGCAAGCCGGTGATCAACGTCTCGGGCTGTCCGCCCATTCCGGTGGTGATCACCGGCGTGGCGGTGCACTATCTCAGCTACGGCATCCCCGAGCTGGATCATGTGGGGCGGCCCAAAGCCTTTTACGGGCAGACCATCCACGATCGCTGCTATCGCAGGCCGTTCTACGATCAGGGGAAGTTCGCGAAGACCTTCGACGACTACGGCGCCCGCAACGGCTGGTGCCTGTACGAGCTGGGCTGCAAGGGGCCGATTACCTACAACGCCTGCGCCACCACCAAGTGGAACGACGGCACCAGTTTCCCCATCGAGTCCGGCCATGGCTGCCTGGGGTGTTCCGAGCCCAATTTCTGGGACAAGGGCAGCTTCTATGCCCCTCTGTCCACCGGCGAGTGGGGACAGGGCACGGGCCTGGGAATCGCCGCAGGGGCGGGCATCGCCGTCGGGGCCGCCGCCGCGGTCATCTCCCGCAACCGCCAGAAGAAGCTTTCGGAGGGCAAGTGACATGACATTACTGGATTTCGCTCGCG
>DATFLG010000053.1:0-3604 GCA_035267985.1 Gammaproteobacteria bacterium
ACGTCTTCGTCATCGCCTCCCTGTACGCCGAGCCCGGACAGAGCCCCAACGACAAGCTGTGCAGGCTGCTGTTCTTTATCGGGGCGCTGAAGGATGCCGCAGCCGAATCGGTCACTGCGGTGATTCCCTACCTGTGCTACGCCCGCAAGGACCGCAGGACCAAGTCCCGGGATCCGGTTACCAGCCGCTACGTGGCGCAATTGCTGGAGGCGGCGGGCGCGGACCGGACCGTGACCATGGATGTTCACAATCTGGCGGCGTTTCAGAATGCATTCCGCCGCCCGACCGAGCACCTGGAGGCGCGCCGGTTGTTTGTCGAGTACCTGGTGCCTTTGATCGGGGATCGCGAATGCGCCGTGGTCTCTCCGGACATCGGCGGCGTGAAGCGCGCGGAGTATCTGCGCCAGGGCCTGGGGGCGCGACTGGAGCGGGCGCCGGCCAGTGCCTTCATGAAAAAGCAGCGCAGCAGCGGGGTGGTCTCCGGCGAGCGGGTGGTCGGCGATGTGGCCGGCCGGGTGGCCGTCATTGTGGACGACATGATCAGCACGGGCGGCACGATCGCCCGCACCGCCAGGGCGTGCCGGGCCCTGGGAGCCGCGGAGGTGCACGCCGTGGCGACCCACGGGCTGTTCGTGGACGGCGCGCCGGCGCTGCTGGAGAGCGACGATCTGCGGGCGGTGGCGGTTACCAACACGGTCCCGGCTTTCCGGGTCCCGCCGCGGCATCAGGGTCGCGTCGCCGTTGTCGACGCCGCTGACCTGTTCGGGGCGGCCATCGGGCGCATTCACGCGCACGGTTCGATCGTCGACCTGCTGGAAGTGTAGCGGGCCGGCCAATGCCGGCCGGCGCGTCCCGCCCTCAGGCGCCTCAGACCAGCCGTTCCCCATCCGCCACGGCGAACGCAAGGTATCGGGCGGCGCGGTGTTTCCATTTGCCGTGATTGTTCACGGTCCGGTCGCTGAGGTGCCAGACGGCCAGCTTGGCGCGGATGCAGGCCCTGAAGCTGCGATAGAACGCCAGCAGCGCCCGGGGCGGATCGTCCGGGGCCGCCGCCTTGTAGGTGTTCAGCACGATCCGCCCCACGTCGGGCGCACCGTGCCGGGCGCACTCCAGGGCCAGATACGCCAGCTCATCGGCCGGATCCAGCAGACGCAGGGTGCGGTCGAATTCCAGGCAGTCGATGAACACGGGGCGCTCGGGCAGCATGCACACATGCTCGGGACGCAGGTCACCGTGCCCTTCGACGATGCGTCGTGCCCGGACGCGGCGGTCGAACAGTTCCGGTGCATGGTCGAGAAATGCCAGCTGCCGGGCGGTCACCCGCTCGACGGTCCGGGGTGCCAGCCCTGCGCCGGGGTCCAACAGCGACTGACGATTGGAGGCGATGCTGTGTCGAAAGCGTGCGCGGTACGCCTGCGGGGTGATTGGCACCGGCCGGCTGCGGCGGTAGAAGGCCGCCAGGGCCCGGGTGAATCGCCGCACGTCGGCATTGCGGACCGTCCCGCGTCGGATGGATTCGTCCAACAGGCAACTGCGGGGCAGGCGGTGCATGCGGACCAGCCAGTCCACCGGCGTGCCCGGTCCCCCCAGTCCCAGCCGGCCCGACGGGCTGACCGTCAGGGGGACCACGTCCAGGTAGATGTCGCCGGCCAGCCTGCGGTTGAGCGCCAGCTCCCGGGTCGCGTTCAGGCGCCGGGCCTCGAGGCTGCGAAGGTCCACGGCCCGGCTCCGGACCGGCTTCTTGAGCTTGTAGGCGAAATGATCCGTGAGAAAGACCCACGACATGTGGGTCTCCATCCGCTCGACGCGGTCCTCTCCGGGTGGATAGGCCGAGGGCCGCTCCAGGAAGGCGAGCTTGGCCTGGTGGGTGACGCTCGGGACGTCCCCGGAGCGGGACTGGCTGGACATGCGCATTACCCCGGCACAGCGGCGCGAGCAGATCACTCGGCGCCAGTGTAGCGCGCTCGCCGTCCCGGGGTGGCCGCGGGCGGGATCAGGGCAACGGCGCCGGGTTGCCTCAGCGGGGCAGGGCGTGCCGCTCCAGCTCTTCCTCGAAGTGCCCCTGCATCAGATGGCTGAGGCCTTCGAAGACATGGTCGTCATAATCGGTGAACATGACGCCGAGGCCGTCGGAGGTGCGGCGCACCACAATGGCGGGGACCTGGACCCGGGCGGTCCTGTGGCGGCTGTGGGCGATGAAGGCGATGCGCACGAAGCCGTAGGGGGGCAGCGCGGAGCGGTCGGTGCGCACATACATGCCCTCGAAGCTGACGTTGTCGGCCTGGCCGGGGACGAACTCATTGCCGGGGTATTCGATGCCTACGTCGACGCTGACCGGAACGCGTACGTTCATCCGGTGTTCCATGAATGGGCCTCCTTGCGGTCGAACCGCCTGAGCGGGGTGGGAGGAATGCGGGGCTGACGGGGGGCGTAGTCCGTGTCGGTGCAACCCACATTAAGATGAATGTAGTGGCTGGAGGCCCGGTCAGGTATCAGAAAATGGCGTATTAATATGTAGGCCCAGGACTACATCTGTGCGAAAACAACTAGGCGCTGTGCCGCCAGTCAATTTTTTGGCAATCAAAACAATACCAATTACAACAAGTGGTTGGGTTTTAACGGCTGGCGATAATCTGTGACCCAGGTCTCATGTTTTCCTCCGCCGAAGCGATAACCGGTGTCAGGTAGCCGGCGTTCGGTTCGGAGCAAGCATGATGCGGGTGCTGCTGGCGGCGGGTCTGCAGTTCGGGGGCCTTTGCGCCAAAGAGATTGTGGAGGCCCAGCCGGGCATGGTGGTGGCCGAGGCCGAAGAGGGCGCAGAGGTCCTGCGCCGCGCCCGGGCCCGGGATTTCGATGTGGCCGTCCTGGATCTGGATTTTCCGGGAGCCGGTGCGTTGGAGGTGATCCGCCGGCTGGTGCGGCTCAATCGCCCCCGGGTGCTCCTGGTGACGGTCCATGCCCGCCTGTCCTATCCGGACTCCCTGTTCGGTCTGGGCCTGCACGGCCACCTGACCCGCCAGTGCGAAGCCCCCCAGCTCATCGAAGCCCTGAAGACCGTGCACGGGGGCCAGCGCTATGTGGCCCCGGATATCGCCCGTCAGGTCAGCCACTCCCTGATGGACCGGCGCCGGCGCTCACCCCTGGACGGGTTCACCTTCCGGCAGCTTCAGGTCGCCCTGATGATCGGCCAGGGTCATCGACCGGCGGAAATCTCCGAGCGCCTGCACCTTCACGTGAAGACGGTCAATACGCACCGCCGTCACGCACGCCACCAGCTCGGCATCACGAGCGATGCCGAGCTGCAGGCGCTGCTGATGGCCCACGGTCTTCTGGAGACGCCGGACCACATGAGCTGATCCGGAGCGGCCTTACATGCCCCCGCCCATACCGCCATTCATGCCGCCCCCGGAGGAACCGGAGCCGCTGCCTTTGCCCGATCCGCCACCGGGCGTCAGGCTGCTGCCGGCGATCTTCTGACACACGCCTTTGGGCAGGTAGACGAAGGAGTCCGGGTCCCGGCTCTTGCTGGCCATTCCCTTGCAGCCGTGATCCGCACTCTTGCAGTCGTTCATGTGGGCCTTGTTGATGCCGTAGCACTTCTGCA
>DATFLG010000054.1:0-8996 GCA_035267985.1 Gammaproteobacteria bacterium
TGCCTCCTGGATGCGGGCGGCCACCTCCTCCGCTGCCTGCCGGGAGGGGATCTTGGTCAGCAGGACGACGAAGTCCGCACCGCCCGGCCGGGCCAGGGTGTCGGGCTCCTCGATGGAGCGCTCGATGCGGTTGGCGATCTCCTTCAGCACGCGGTCGCCGTTGTAGTAGCCCACCATGTCGTTGATCTGCTTGAAGCCGTCGAAGCCGACCCGGATCACCGCCAGCTGGGTGTCGTCGTAGCTGGCGTGCTTGATGGCCTGCTCCAGCCGGTCCAGGAGCAGGAGCCAGTTGGGCAGGCCGGTCAGGACGTCGTGGGTGACGCTGGAGCGGACCTCGCGCTCGAGGGCCTCATTCTTGGCGCGCAGCTGCGAGGTCTGGTCCATGACCAGGGCGCCCGCCTCGTAGGCCATGAGGGCATTGACATACTGCCCCCAGAAGGCGAATCCGAAGGGCATCGCGTCCAGGATCCACAGCGAGGGGTTGCCCGCCTGCGCCGCCAGCCATGACATGGGGTACAGATCGCCCTCCTGCAGGAACGCCAGCAGGGCGGTGGCCACGATCACGGCGGCGACGCCGATGGCCATGCCGAACCAGGCGTGCTTGCTGGCCCGCCGCTTCAGCAGCTGGGCGTTCTGGCGGAAGGACTGGAAGGAACCGGCCTTGTGGGGGGATTCGGGCTGATCCAATGAGCTCTCCAAAGGGTTCGCGTCAGCGGGATGCGGGTCCGGGGGGGTGGGGACCTCCGGTCGGGGCGAAACGGAACCCGGCTCCAGGGGGATCGCGCATGGCCATGGCCCGGTCCTTTCTCGGTGCGCTGGTGGTTCCCCCTTCGGCGATCTACTGGCAAATCGCGTGCCGCCGCCACATCCCGCCATTTCCCCCGGGCGCACGGACAACCCCCGTCAGGGGAGCGACGAATCCGGGAAGAAACCGGCCCAGGATTGTCAGCCGGCGCGCCCGAATTTGGGCTACGGGCGGGGCAAAGGCCTCCGCTTGTGGGGCCTTGGCGGGTCGGTTACCGTTGGAGCGGGGAAGCCGCCGAGGGCGGGCACCCCACCACCCACACCCGGAAAAAGGGGATGCTCCGGGAGGGCGCCCCGGGCGGAGCGCCCACACTCCCGGAGGAGGAAGGCCGGCGTAGACGCCGCTTCCCGGAGCAGCCCGGCAGGGAGGCCGACCCATGCACACGCCGGATGCTTCGCCCCACCACCCGCGCGGCACCCGCCGCCACCCGACCCGCCACCGGACCATCGTCCTCCTGGCCCTCGCCGTGGCGCTGGCGGCCGCCGCCCCCGCCGCCGCCTCCACGGGCAAGCGGGTGGCCGACCTGGTGGACCAGGCCACCTACGAGGTGGTGGTCAAGAAGCCGGCCGACAACGCCAGCGGGCTGGCCTACGAGCGCGAGCTGCCGTGGGAGATGGTGCCCTACGCCATCCGCACCGACGCCTACCTGCCGCTGGGCACCGCCTTCGCCATTGGCGACAACACCTTCGTCTCCGCCAACCACGTCATGCAGATCCCCGGGCCCACCCAGTGGGGCGAGATGTTCCTGCGCGACCACCAGGGCAAGGTCTACGCCATCGACACCGTCAGCAAGGAGTCGGTGCGGCGGGACTTCGTGGTGTTCTCGCTGGCGGACCCGCCGGACCGTCCGCACTTCCGGGTCCGCCGCAAGCCCAGCCGCAACGAGCGGGTCTACGCCGTGGGCAACGCCCTCGGCCAGGGCATCGTCATGCGCGAGGGCCGCTTCACCTCCCGCACTCCCGAGGACTTCAAGGGCGCCTGGAAGTGGCTGCGCTTCTCCGCCGCCGCCTCCCCGGGCAACAGCGGCGGGCCGCTTCTGGACGAGCAGGGCCGGGCGCTGGGCGTGGTGGTCATGAAGTCCAAGAACGAAAACCTCAACTACGCCCTACCCATCGCCGAGGTCCTGGGCGCCGAGGACGGCGTGGGGCGCATGGAGACGCGCCTGGGGTACCGCATCGAGAACATGGACAAGACCCTCCAGGGGGAGGCCGACCTGCGGGTGCGCCTGCCGCGCTCCCTGAGCGGCCTGCGCCGGGCCATGACCCGCAAGTTCCAGGCCCGCTCCCAGCAGCTCGCCGACCGCTTCTTCGCCAAATACCGCGACGAGATCTTCCCCCGCGGCGAGGGCGCCACCCGGCTGCTGCACAACAACTACAACGCCGTGTTCCCCAACATCATCGGCGAGGGCCCCGACGGCACCTGGGACAGCTTCCAGCCCAAGGGGACCAGCACCTCGGACCTCGGCCACAACGGCTCGGTCGCCTACGGGGCCATCGACCACACCCTGGCCATGCTGGTGCACAAGCCCGACAACCTGCCCATGGAGCGCTTCACCCACGACTCCAAGCGGTTCATGGACCTGATCCTCAAGGCCGTGCCCTTCAAGCGCCAGATCGGGCAGGAGACGGTGCGCATGACCTCCCTCGGCAAGGCCGAGCGCGACTCCCTCTACACCGACGCCTTCGGCCGCAAGTGGCAGATCCGCACCTGGTCCATCCCCTACCGCGACGCCCGCGTTATCACGGCCTCGCTGCCGGTGCCCGGCGGCAACGTGACCCTGCTCAAGAGCACCCGCACCCGGCGCACCGACGGCTTCATCTACGACCTCAAGCACCTGGCCGACTTCCTCAACCTCTCCTACTACGGGACGCTGGAGGAGTGGCGGGACTACCTCGCCCTCGACGACCTGCTGCCGGCCGCCTACGACGACATCGACATCGACTTCGCCTACGGCGACCACTTCCGCTACGACTCGCAGCGGCTGTCGTTGGCGTACGGCCCCGATCTCATGGACCTGAAGCCCGACAGCGACCTCAAGCTCTATTTCGCCTACTTCGAGGACGGCGGCGAGGTGGTGTGGGACGTGGCCGAGGTGCAGGTGGGCGAGAACAAGAACACCAAATTCCTGTTCGCCGCCGAGCGCAACCCCCAGCCCGCCGCCTCCATGGACGACGAGGCCAAGGAAGGCTGGACCAAGGTCGCCGACCACCGCTTCCCGTACAACGGCGACCCCTTCTTCAAGGACGACCGCACCTTCGTCGGCTCGGTGTGGGACCGCGGCCTGCCGGCCGAGAAGCTCGACGCCGCCGACCACCTCTACACCGTCATCCACATCGCCGACGGCGAGGAGAAGGACAAGGTGATGAGCGACCGGCTTGAGCGGTTCCTCAAGGGGATGAAGGTGAAGGAGGAGCCGTTCTAGGCTCCGGCCCGGGGGAACCCGCGTGGACAACCAGATCGTCGAGCTCCTGGGCCGCAACCGCCTGGTCAACGGCTTTCTCGCCGCCGGCATCGACCTGGCCCGGCCCCAGCGGGACCGCGGCGTGGACCTGATTGCCTACGCCGACCTGGCCACCGAATCCCCACGCTTCCGCGCCCGCCCCATCCAGATGAAGGCCTCCTCCGGCGAGCAGTTCTCCGTCGACAGCAAGTACCAAAAGATTTCCGACCTCATCCTCGCCTTCGTATGGCACGCAGGGGAAAGCGAGGGGCCGATCTTCGCCCTGCCCTATCCCGAGGCCCTCCGCATCGGGGATGCGATGGGGTGGACCGAAACGCGGTCCTGGCTGGAGGGAGGCAAATACACGACCTCAAGGCCGCCCGGAAGGCTGAAGGAAATGTTGGCACCCTACCGGACGACGCCCGCGAGGTGGCGGGAGCTGCTTTTTAGGGAGGGGGATCCGGGAATTGAGTAGGGTGTCCCCGGGATACCAGGACGCGGAATTGCCCGGGACGGGGGTCGCCAAAGCCAGAAAGCCCAGGGGGAGCCGTGCTCAATATCGGCAAAAAGGATGAGCAGGGGCGGCAAAGGCGCATCGAGCACCGGGGCCGGAATCTACGCGCAAGTCGCACTGGCGGTGTAGCACTACGGGCCCAAGCCAAGGCAGCCGGGGTCAACCTGACAGCCAACACGAGCCGAGGAGCGCGTGTTTCGACCTCGGCGGGCAAGGGAACGCAGGTGGCCCTCCAAAATGGCCGGTTCATACTCCGCGGCCGCTATGGCTCCGGCCCACTCCGATTCAATCTCTCAAAATCCGGGGTATCCCTTTCCGCCAAAACCCCGGTCGGCTCCTTTAATTTCACAAAGCCGAACCGCTCCTCGGTCAAAATCGCCGGGATCCAGCTCCGTGGCCAAAAGGCCGCATACCTCCAGGCGGCCTACCTGGCGATTGGCTTATTCTTCCAGCTCGCCAAATTGGCGGTATTGGCCCTGATGGTTGTCGCCCAGCTGCTCCTTTGGGCCCTGAGAGCCCTTCTACAGGCGCTGGCAGCCCTCCCGGGGGGATTCCGGACCCTCCGGCGAGCGGTTCGCAACATGGCAATCCGGCGCCGGATGCGCCGGGAAAGGGAGCGTCTGGCTCAGCTTCCCCGGGAGGATGCGGAGAATCTGGTTACCGGCCTAACGCTTGCTTATGCAGGCTGGGGCCGGGGGTGCTCCGCCGAGGCCTGCGCGGCAGAGGAGGGATTCGCCGCTGCCGCCAGATCCGTGGCCGCGCAATTGGATTCGGCCTTCAATGGAATACCGGCTGGCCAGCGGACCATCGAGGCCGCTACCGCACATTTCGCCGAGGCCCTGCGGCAACAGGCCGAACCGGGGAGCCTTCCGGAGATCGTTTTGACAATCGACGACTTCGCCCTCGTTCATGGCCCGCGAACACGGCGCCAGGCCCGGCTCCTGGAGGTCATCGCCGATTTCGCCGGGCTGCGAATGGAGGCCCGGCAGGCTACTGCGTCGGAGGGAGCGACTGGAGGAGTGGAAGAGGGGAATCCGGAAGATAATGGCGAAAGGAACCCCAGACGCGGCGAACAGGCTGCGCTCGACATCAATACAGCCGATGCCGATGCGCTAGTTGCTCTTCCGGGGATCAGCGAGGTCCGGGCCCGGCAAATCCAAGCAAACCGCCCCTTCACAAGCCTAAGTGACCTGGAATCCATATCGGGGATCGGGCCGGCAACGGTCCAGCAATTGCGAGAGGCCGGGGTTCAATGCGGCCCGGAAGCGAAGTAGGCCCACCATGACCCGTTCGGAGGCCGAAGCCCCGAACCGAGCAAACGGGGCCAATTTACCTGCCCGACCTGTCCGCCTTGGCCTGGATATCCGCCGCAATCACATCCCCCGCCCGCTCGAGCCAATCCACCCCGGCCAGGAAATCCGTCCAGTCCTGCCCCGGCTGATAACCGGCTTCCCGGGCCTCCTGCCAGGCGGCCCCGGCCAGCTTCTCGACCAGCTTCCGGGTAACCCCGTCCCCCAGGCGGTCCTCGATATGGGCCTGAAGATCGGCCTGGGATCGGATGATGCTGCTCATTGCCTGCTTCCTGTTCGACTCATTGAAGTCGGGGATCTCCTGGGGCCCAGATACACGAAAAGCCCCTGCGCTTAAAGGGCGCAGGGGCTTTCGTTTTTGGTGGGCCGTGCAGGAGTCGAACCTGCGACCCGCTGATTAAAAGTCAGCTGCTCTGCCAACTGAGCTAACGGCCCAACGGGTGCTGGAAGGCGCCTTAGTCTGCCAAGGGGGTGTGTGGCCGTCAATTTTCCCCTCCCCGGGATGGGCCGGATGTGGCATCCAACCATTGCATGGGAGGTTTGGAAAGGGGATTGGGGGAGTCCCTCAGGGGAATCAGGGGACTTCGGGAAAGGCTTCGCGGCCGCTGGCCGCTCCTGCGACGACGACAAGGCACCTTTCCCTCCCCTTCACCCCGACCCAGTTTCGCCGATCCATAAAGCTCGGGGCGGCGCTTTTGCGACGCCCCTTGCCTCTGCTTATGGTTCTGGGAAGGGGGTTGGCCACGGGAAAGGCAGAAGGCGCCTTTCGGCTGGGCCGAAAGGGTTTTCCCTCCCCTCCCCCTTGCCCCTCCCCCCTCCGGGGGAGGGGGGGCAAGGTCACGACCTCTTAGTCCGTCAGGCTGGCCTTTTCCAGCTCGCCGGTCTCCTCGGCGCGCGTGCGCAGGTAGACGTAGACGTGGCGGGCGGTGCGGACGGCCTGCTTGTGGGCGTTCTGCGGCAGGGCGTCGCGCCGGTCCATGTCCACGCAGTTGTGGTAGAAGACCAGCTCGCGGCAGTTGTCGCGGATGGTGTTGAGGCTGGGGTTCTTCTTCACCGACACCTTCCACAGGGCGAGGAGGTCGTCCTCCACGTCGGACCAGTCGCGGCCGAGGATCTGCAGGTAGGCCCGGATCAGGTCCTTGACCACCGCGGTGGCGGAGGCGGTGGTATCGGCCACGTCCGGGTTCTCGCCCTTGTTGAAGCGGCGCTCCCAGTCGCGCAGGGTCTCGTCGCTGCGCTCGAAGCGCTCGGCGATGGTGGCTTCGTCGCTCATGGTGCTATCCGGTCGGTTGTCGTGACCCGCGGGTCGTTATCGTTCGCTCGCCTATTGGACCGAGCGTTTTGGTCGGGATTCCGGGCGCGGCCGGCCCTGCCTCGGGCCGACCTCGGCGGCAGGCTCCCGTGCCTTTTTTAGAAGCGGCCGCTGATCAGATCCACACGCACGCCCACCGATTCCTCGCCGCCGCCGCGGGAGACGAAGGGCTGCGGCAGGGGCACCGCGTAATGGGTGGTGCCGCTGGGATCGACGTTGGCCAGGGCGCCGTAGCTGCCGCTGGCGGAGTAGGAGTAGATGCCGTAGGCCAGGCCGCTGAGGATGCCGACGCCGACCCCGGTGACGATGTAGTCGGTATGGTCCAGGGGCTTGTCGGTGAGCAGCATGACGCCGGCGCCGGCGACACCGCCGATGGCGGCGCCGTAGAGGGTGGAGTACCACACGTCCTGGGCCACGTAGCTGGCCGCCCGGCTCTGGCCGGGAACGGCCGCGAGCAGGGCGGCCGCGAGGGCGATCGAGGCTGCGGAGCCGCGCATGGACATCCCTTTCGTGCTCGAGGATTCGGGAACGCCGCGGAAAAATTTGGGGCTATTGTAATGGATCGGCGAGGCGGGAACCACACGGCGGCGAGCTTCGCGGCGCGACGCCCCAGCTTGCCGGAGCGGCGGCAATTCTGGCAAGGTACGTGCGGGATTCGTGCGGGGGCGCGGGCGCTCGCGCCCGTTGCACCCGCCACCGGATTCGCCCCATCGTACGCGAACCACCCCAGGGGGATTCGAGCAGGCCATGGACCTTAGCTCCGTCGAAAAGGCCTACAAGCGCCTGGCCGGCACCTACGACACCTTCTTCGGCGCCATCTTCCACCCCGGCCGCAAGGCGGTGGTGGCCAACCTCGACCTGCATCCCGGCGACAAGCTGCTGGAGATGGGGGTGGGCACCGGGCTGTCCCTGCCGCTGTACTCGCGCGACGTGGAGATCTACGGCATCGACGTCTCCGAGCCCATGCTGGAGAAGGCGCGCGAGAAAAAGGTCAGCGAGCATCTCGACAACGTCAAGGAGCTCGAGGTGATGGACGCCGAGGCCACCAAGTACCCGGACGACATGTTCGACGTTACCGTGGCCGAATACGTCGTCACCGTGGTGCCGAACCCGGCCAAGTGCATCGACGAGATGCGCCGGGTGACCAAGCCGGACGGCTGGCTGGTGATCGTCAACCACTTCCACTCGGAGAACCCGGTGGTCGGCGCCTTCGAGAAGGCTCTGGCGCCGCTGTCCAAGACCGTGGGCTTCCGCCCGCACATGCGCGAGCGCGACCTGGTGGCCGAGACCAACCTGGAGGTCATCGAGCGCGACCGGGTGAACCTGTTCGGCTACTGGACCATGCTAAAATGCCGAAACAACAAGGAAGCCATGGCGTCTAATACGTAATGCCCAGGGACGCCGCCGGGAACCAGGAGAGGTAGCAGTGGCAGGCGAAAGCGCCGCAACCGAACGCCAGGTGACCGGGACCTACCACGGTCGCGAGGTCACGCTGACCGACAAGACCGCAAGCTGCCCCGAGGCCGAGCTGCAGGAGATCCTCGACGCCCTCGTGGCGGAGGGCAAGTTCGGCATCGCGGGCATGTCCAACAGCGGCAGCGCCACCATCCAGATCGGCGCCCCCGAGGGTGCGCACATCCAGATCGGCGGCGAGCTCTACCGTCTGGTCATCACGGGCTACGAAGCCTACGTGGACAAGTTCTAGGGGAACCGCCCCTTCGGGCCACCGGGACGCGGCATGAAGAACACGGTCAAGAAATGGCTCCCCACCGAGCACCGCATGCGCGCATGGCTGGGCGCCGGCCGTATGGGCCGCTGGCTGACCGCGCGCAAGGGGCTGTGGAGCCTGCATCGGCGGGCGCTGGCCGGCGGCATCGCCGTGGGCCTGTTCATCGGCCTGACCCCCACCGTGGGCTTCCAGACCCCGCTCATCCTGGCCGGCGCCCTGATTCTGCGGGTGAACTTCCCCATGGCCTTCCTCGCCCTGTGGGTGTCCAACCCGCTCACCACGCCGGTGCTGTACTGGGCCTTCAACCGCCTCGGTGCCTGGGTCTTCGGCGACCACCTGACCTTCGGCGCCCTGGCCAACCTGAATTCCTACCTGCAGGTGTTCCTCGAGCAGTCCGCCTTCATGTGGCTGGGCAGCCTGCTGCTGGCCGTGCCGGCGGCCGTCCTCGGCTACAGCGGCTTCATCTGGCTGTGGCGCTACGGCACCGTCCGCCGCTGGCGCCGCCGCGCCGAATCCCGCGCCGCCACCCCGGCGGACCCGGCCTGAGCCCAACCCCCAGGGTTGTTGGTGAGTGACCACCCCGCCTCCGGCGGGGTTTTTTTGTTGGCGGGTGCGGGGCTGGCAACGACGGCGGTGGGGGGATCGCCGTCATCGCGAGCGCAGCGAAGCGATCTCCCGATCGAGCCTCCGCTCCGGGAGGTTGCCGCGCCCCGCCACTAAGCCCCTACGGGACCGAGTCCACGGCCGCGGTCCCCGACAGGCTTAGTGGCGGGGCTCGCAACGACGCCGCTGGATAGACGGGAGGCCCCTATTCGGACGGTGCGGCCAGCTCGATGGGGTCGCTGCCGAGCAGGCGGGCCATGCGCTGGCCCAGCTCGGGGTGGCA
>DATFLG010000055.1:0-5820 GCA_035267985.1 Gammaproteobacteria bacterium
GCGGGGTGCACCCCGCCGCGCCGGCGCCAGCCGGGCGGTCCCCGGGGATCCGTCCACACACAGGGGAACGCAGATGCTCGATGGCAAGGTGATCCTGGTGACCGGTGGCACCGGCTCGTTCGGCCACAAGTTCACCGAGACGGTGCTGGAGCGCTACAGCCCGAAGAAGCTCATTATCTTCAGCCGCGACGAGCTCAAGCAGTATGAGATGAGCCAGCGGTTTCCCGAGCACCACTACCGCAACATCCGCTACTTCGTGGGCGACGTCCGCGACCGCGACCGCCTGTACCGGGCCTTCGACGGGGTGGACATCGTGGTCCACGCCGCCGCCCTCAAGCAGGTGCCGTCCTGCGAGTACAACCCCATGGAGGCGGTGAAGACCAACGTGCTGGGGGCGGCCAACGTCATCGACGCCGCCCTGGACCGTCACGTGGAGAAGGTGGTGGCCCTGAGCACCGACAAGGCCGCCAACCCGGTCAACCTTTACGGCGCCACCAAGCTGTGCTCCGACAAGCTGTTCACGGCCGCCAACAACTACTCGGGTCCGCGCTCGACCCGTTTCAGCGTGGTGCGCTACGGCAACGTGATGGCCAGCCGCGGCAGCGTCATCCCGTTTTTCATGAAAATGCGCGAAACCGGTGTGCTGCCCGTGACCGACGCGCGCATGACCCGTTTCTGGGTCACCCTGCAGCAGGCCGTGGACTTCGTGCTCGACTCCCTGGTGACCATGAACGGCGCGGAGGTGTTCGTGCCCAAGATCCCCAGCATGCGCATCATGGATCTGGCCCGGGCCATCGGGCCCGATTGCAAGACCCAGCTTGTGGGCATACGGCCCGGCGAGAAGCTCCACGAGGTCATGGTGCCCGAGGACGATGCCCACCGGACCCTGGAGTACGACGACCGGTTCGTGATCCTGCCGTCCTACTGCGGCGAGCAGCTGGAGCGCTACGCCATGCAGACCCGCGGACAGGTCTGCGCCGAAGGGTTCCGCTACAGTAGCGACCTCAACACCTGGTGGCTCACGGTGGACGAGCTCAAGGACATCGCGGGCATCCACGAGGTCGCCTGTGTCGGGTGAGCCCTCAGAGCTCGCGCCGGAGGCTCCGCCGGCCCCCTGGCTGCCCTACGGTCGCCAGTGCCTGGATGAGGACGACGTGCAGGCGGTGGTCGAGGTGCTGCGCTCGGACTGGCTCACCACCGGGCCACAGGTGGAAGCCTTCGAGGCCGAATTTGCGGCGAGGGTGGGCGCCGGCGAGGCGGTGGCCGTCAGCAGCGGCACCGCGGCCCTGCACTCGGCCATGAACGCGCTGGCCGTGGGGCCGGGAGACGAGGTGATCGTCACGCCCATGACCTTCGCGGCCAGCGCCAACTGTATTCTCTACCAGGGCGCCCGCCCCGTGTTCGCGGATGTCGACCCGGACACCCTGCTGATCGACCCCGAGGCGGTGGAACGTCTGGTGACGCCCCGCACCCGCGCCATCGTTGCCGTGGACTATGCGGGCCAGCCCTGTGACTACGCGGCGCTGCGCGCGATTGCCGAGCGCAAGGGCGTGGCACTGGTGGCCGATGCCTGCCACAGCCTGGGAGGCCACCGGGAAGGGCGCCCCGTGGGCAGCCTGGCCGATGTCAGCGTCTTCAGCCTGCACCCGGTCAAGCCCGTCACCAGCGGCGAGGGCGGCGTGGTCACCACCGACGATCCGGAGCTGGCGGCACGCCTGCGCCGGTTCCGCAATCACGGCATCACCACCGACCACCGGGAGCGTATCGCCAGCGGTTCCTGGGCCTACGAGATGGTGGAGCTGGGCTACAACTACCGGCTGACCGATATCCAGTGTGCCCTGGGCCGCAGCCAGCTGCGCAAACTGGATCGCTTCACCGTCCGCCGGCGGGCGATTGCGGCCCGCTACGACAGCGCCTTCGCCAGCGTAGCCGGGGTATCGCCGCTGTCGGCGGTACCGGGCGCCGGCCACGCCTGGCACCTGTACGTGGTCCGGGTGGCCGGTGACCGGGATCGCTGGTTCCGCGCCTTGCGGTCCCGCGGCATCGGGGTCAACGTGCATTACCTTCCCGTATACCTGCACCCCTACTATCGGGCGCGGCTGGGCCTGGAGCCGGGGCTGTGCCCTGTGGCCGAGGCGGCTTACCGGGACATCCTGTCCCTGCCCCTGTTTCCCGCCATGACCGACGAGGACGTGACGGCCGTGGTCGAGGCGGTGACCGACACGGCGAGGGAGGCGGGCTGATGGCGCCCCTGTTCATCGCCGAGGTCTCCAGCAACCATCACCGGGATCTGGAGCGATGCTTCGAGTTCATCGATGCCGCGGCAGGAATCGGCTGCGGCGCCGTCAAGTTCCAGCTGTTCCGCATCGACGAGCTCTTCGCTCCGGAAATCCTGGCCCGCAGCGAGGCTCACCGGCGGCGGGTGGACTGGGAGCTTCCGGCCGCCTTCCTTCCCCAACTGGCGGCCCGTTGCCGCCAGCGGGGCGTGCAGTTCTCCTGCACGCCATTCTACCTGGAGGCAGTCGCCGAGCTCGAACCCTTCGTGGACTTCTACAAGATCGCCTCCTACGAGCTGCTCTGGAATGACCTGCTGCAGGCCTGTGCGGCCACCGGGAAACCCCTGGTGCTGTCCACCGGCATGGCGACCCTGGAGGAGGTGCGCGGCGCCGTGGAGGTGGTGCGCGCCGCGGGGGGCCGGGACCTGACCCTGCTGCACTGTGTCTCCGGCTACCCGACCCCGCCCGATCAGTGCAATCTGGCAGCCCTGGACACCCTCAGGCACGAATGCGGCTGCCCGGTGGGCTGGTCGGACCATTCGGTCCAGCCGGGCGTCATCGCCCGTGCGGTCAACCGCTGGGACGCACAGATGATCGAGTTTCACCTGGACCTGGACGGGCAGGGCGAGGAATACGGGGCGGGCCACTGCTGGCTGCCCGGGGAAATGGCGCGGGTGATCGCCGAACTGCGGGCCGGAGACGCGGCCGACGGCACCGGCGAGAAGGCACCGGTGCCCTGCGAGCTGCCGGATCGGGACTGGCGCGCGGACCCGGTCGACGGCCTGCGGCCGTTCCTCCACATGCGCCGGGACTTTCGAAGCGCATCATGAAGACCGTGGCCATCATCCAGGCCCGCATGGGCTCCACGAGACTCCCCGGCAAGGTCCTGAGGCCGTTGGCGGGACGCCCGGTGCTCTGGCACGTGGTGCACCGGCTGCGCAAGTGCCGCACCGTGGACGAGATCGTGATCGCCACCAGTGCCCTGCCGGTTGACGACCCCATCGAGGATTTCGGTGCCGAGCAGGGCGTGCGGGTAACCCGGGGGCCGGAAGACAATGTCCTTCAGCGCTATATGCTTGCTGCCCGACGTGCGGACGCGGACATCGTGGTGCGGGTGACGGGCGACGCCCCCCTTGTGGATCCCGCCACTTTGGACGCGATGGTGGAGGCATTGGAAGAGTCGGGAGCGGGCTATTGTGCGGCACGCTTCGACGTCCCGACGATCCACGAAGGTTTCGAGCCCTTTACCCGGCAGGCTCTTGAAAAGTTGTCAGTGTGCGCCGGCGCCGATCCCGTTGCCCGGGAGCATATCACCGCATATTTCAAACAACATCCTGATTTCGTTCCGATCCATCAGCTGGATGTCGAGCCGACCCATCAGCTTGACGGGGTGCGCCTGTCGGTGGACACCCCCTCGGACCTGGATTTCCTGGAGGCCCTATATGAGGCGCTCTCTGCCGATCCGGGAGAGGTCCGACTGGACCATGTCGTCCGGTTGCTGCGCACCCGCCCGGAGCTCACCCAGCTCAACTCCCGGGTGCTCCAGAAATCGGCTACTGCGCGTACCCGTCGAATCCTCTTCCGATGTGACGGAGACGGTACCACGGGCCTGGGCCATCTCTATCGCTGTCTCGCGCTTGCCGCCGAGTTCCGTGACCACTGGGGCTGGGGTGTGACTTTTGCGGTATCCACGGGCGAGGTGGCGATGGCCAGGTTGCAAGCGCAGCACTTTCCCGTCGAGGGCAAACCGAAGACCGACGACGAAGGCACCTGGCTGCACGCCCTGGCAAAACGGATCCGGCCGGATGTGCTGTTTGTTGACGTGTGCACCGGGCTCGAGCGAGGAGTGTTGGCGCGTATCCGCTCAGAAGGCGTCCGGGTGGCCGTGATCGACGACTTCACCGATCGTCGATTGTCGGCCGACGTTGCGTTCTACCCTCCGGTGCCACAGACGCAAGACCTGGACTGGGAAGGCTTTCGGGGTCGTGCATTCGTGGGCTGGGAGTGGGTCCCGCTACGTAGACAGTTCACGGAGCGGTGTCCGTCCCCCAGCCGTCGAGTCCCCACGATCCTGGTCACCATGGGTGGCGCTGATCCTGCGCGCCTGACTCCACGGGTCATACGCGCACTGGACGTCATGACAGAGCCATTCAAGGTGGTAGTGGTGGTCGGTTCTGCGTGCCCCTGGGGTGACGAGATCGGTGCAGTCATCCGCGACGCGAAACACGCATATGAGTTGCGTCAGGACGTCTCGGACATGGGCGCTTTGATGGCGGATGCTGATATGGCGGTTAGCACATTCGGCGTGGTGGCCTACGAGCTGGCCGCCATGGCCGTACCGTCAATCCATTTGTCCCTCAGTGAGGATCACGCCCGCTCTGCCGACGCCTTCCAGTCGGCAGGGATCGCCCTGTCTCTGGGCCCCCATGATCGTGTTTCGGATGAAGTCATACGACACGCGCTTCTGCCCTTGCTCAAAGACCCGGGCCGGCGCCTTCAAATGCGTGCTCGGGCGCGTGCTGCCATGGACGGGCGCGGCGCGCAGCGAATCGCGGAGGCGATCGGAAGCTGCGTGGAGGCGATGGGTGGCGAACATGAGTGTTCGGAAGCGATGATGCACGAGCCCACGTCCGAACAGGCAGGGCGCCCGGCCTGTTGCAAGGGGAGATAAGATGAGCACCCCGCCTGACCGCGCCGCTAGCGCCCAATCCGGGCTGGCAACAGGCGGACTCGACTGGCGGACACTGTCACCCCAGCGAGTCCGGACGTTAGACAAAACCCTCCTGGAGGATCGTGCCTGTCCGCTGTGCGGATGCCAGTCGCACCGCACGTTCCTCACCCTGGACGATTTTCAGTTCTACACGGACGATCCGAGTCGGTCCAACCGGGTCGCGGTGCGGCAGGTCGAATGTCGTCGCTGCGGATGCCTGCATATGAACCCGTGCTACTCCCGGTCGGGGTTCCAGAAGCTCTTCGCCCGGTCAGGCGCTTCTTACGGGGCACCCATGTGGAAGTACCGGCGCCGCGCCGACTGGCTGATGCAGACGCTCGAGCTGGATGCAGGTATGACCGTTATGGACCTCGGCTGCCATGACGGGCGGCTCCTGTCCCTGTTGCCGCCCGAGTTGGACAGAGTCGGTCTGGACGTGGATGCGACCGTCCTGGCCCGTGCGGGTTCGGCGCATCCGGGTATACGGTTCGTCAGGGGCGATCTGGATGCAGCGGACAACACGGGATCGGCGCAGGTAGTGACGCTCTTTCATGTACTCGAGCACCTGCGTGATCCCGTCGGTACCCTGCGGCGACTGCACGAGACCAGTCCCCCGGGAACCCGGCTCGTGGTGGAAGTGCCCGTTCTGGGTGCGGCGCGAGACGCGGACATCAACGGTTTCTTTTCGGTTCACCATCTGACCCATTTCACGGAGCATCACCTGATCGAGTGCGTTGAGGCGGCCGGTTGGCGGGTGACATGCCTGGCCCGGGAGGACGCCTACAACGCCGTGCGTCTCGTGGCCCAGACCTGCGGACCCCGGCAGCCGCGACA
>DATFLG010000056.1:0-9723 GCA_035267985.1 Gammaproteobacteria bacterium
CCTCCAGCGCCTGCTCCAGCTCTTCCAGGCGCTGATCGGCATGCTCCAGGGTGTCGAGTTCTTCGCTCAGCCGCGCCTGCAGGGCCGGCAGCTCTGGGGGGTCGCAGCGGTGTTTGCGGGCCAGTTGATGGATGTCCCCCAGGCGCTGCTCCACCCAGGCCAGGCGCTGGGGGTCCAGATCCACCCGGTCCAGGTAGCCGCGCAGCTCGTCCACGCCCTCGCGCACCTGGATCAGGGCGCTATTGAGCAGCTCCCAGGCGCCGTGCAGCCGGGGGTCGATCTCCGCCAGGGGCTCCAGATCACCG
The DNA here is from genome assembly GCA_035267985.1 of Gammaproteobacteria bacterium. Classification (GTDB taxonomy): domain Bacteria; phylum Pseudomonadota; class Gammaproteobacteria; order DATFLG01; family DATFLG01; genus DATFLG01. Next base: position 306 of record DATFLG010000056.1, read on the forward strand.
GCGGCCCGGGCCAGCATGGCGTGGGCGGCGCCCTCATCGGCTTCGTACAGCCCGTCCAGGGCGCGCTGGCAGGTCTCCAGGAGCTGGCCGGCATGGGCCAGCCGGGTGTGCTCGCTCTCCAGGGCCTCCCATTCGTCGGCGTCCAGCGCCAGGGCCTCCAGCTCCCGGACCTGGAAGCGCAGCAGATCCAGGCGGTCGCTGCGGTCGCGCTCGGCGCTGCGCAGCGTTTCGAGCTCCCCGTGCAGCCGTTTCCAGTCGGCGTAGGCCGCGGTGGTCTGTTCCAGGGCCTCGCCGTGGCCGCCCACATCGTCCAGCAGCTGGCGCTGCACGTCCCGGCGCAGCAGGGACTGGTGCTCATGCTGGCCGTGAATATCCACCAGGTGCTGCCCCAGCTCCCGCAGGGACTGGATGGGGACGGGGCGGGCGTTGATATAGCCCCGGGAGCGGCCCTCCCGGGTGACCACCCGGCGCAGCTGGCACTCGCCGTCGGCGTCCAGCTCCTGGGCCTGCAGCCAGGCGCGGGCGGCCGGCAGGTCGGTGAGGTCGAAGCTGGCGCTCACCTCGGCCCGATCGGCGCCATGGCGGATCACGTCGCTGTCGGCCCGGTCCCCCAGCACCAGCCCCAGGGCGTCCACCAGGATGGATTTTCCCGCCCCGGTCTCGCCGGTCAGGGCGCTCATGGCGCCGCCCAGTTCCAGCTCCAGCTCCTCGACGACGGCCAGGGCGCGGATATGTATGTACGTGAGCATGGTTTGCGCAGTGCGTCCCCGCGTGGCGTCCCGGCGCGCGACCCGCACACCGGCGACGGTCTTCAGCGCTGGGGATTTTCGCCCCAGCGTAGCTTGGCCCGCAGAATATGGAAATAGTCGTAGCCCGGCGGATGGATCAGCCGCAGCGCCCGGGGCTTCTTGCGCACCACGATCCGGTCCCCGGACATGAGGGCGAAATTCACCTGCCCGTCGAAGGTCACCTGGGCCTGGCTGTGGCCGCCGTTGTGGACCACGATCTCGATCCGGGCCCGGTCAGCCACCACGATGGGCCGGTCGCTGAGGGTGTGGGGGCAGATGGGCACCAGCACCAGGGCGCCCAGGGTCGGGTGAACGATGGGACCGCCCCCCGAGAGGGCATAGGCGGTGGAGCCGGTGGGAGTGGAGACGATCAGCCCGTCGGCTCTGTGGGTGTTGAGGAAGCGCCCGTCGACGGAGGTCTCCAGGTCGATCATCCGGGCGATGTCCCACTTGTGCACCACCACGTCGTTCAGGGCGTCGCTCTCGCTGACGGTCTCGCCGCCCCGCTGCACGCTGGCGTGCAGCAAAGTGCGCTCCTCCTCGATGTACTCGCCCCGGAAGATCTCGTCCAGGCGGTCACACATCTCGTCCGGGGAGACGTCCACCAGAAATCCCAGACGGCCCAGGTTCACGCCGGCGACGGGCACGCCGGCGTCGGCCAGGGTCCGGGCCGCGTTGAGCAGGGTGCCGTCGCCCCCCACCACGATCACCAGATCGCAGGCCTCGCCCAGCCGCTCCCGGGGCAGGGCCTGGTGGTCCCCCCGGGTCGGCAGGGCGCCGCTGGCCGCGTCCCAGATCACCCGGACCTGACGGCGTTCCAGTTCCTCGGTGAGCCGGGCCAGAGCCTCGCCGATCCCGGGATCGCCGTATTTGCCGATCAGTCCGACGGACTGGAAGCGTGGTGCTGCCATATCCAGGTCCCCGTTTTTTCGCGGAAAGTACCATCATATCAGTCCGGCGGCCAGCAGGCGCCGGGGCCCGGCGCGGACCCAGGCGCCGGGATAGGTTGTTGAGCCGTTGAAGATTTTTCTCCTGCGTGGAGTTGACACCCCGGGGTGGGGTTGGTAATTTGACGCTTAGCACTCGTTGCCCATGAGTGCTAATAGCGCAGCCTTCGGGCGGAGCGGCCATGACAGCGGAATCCGAACTCAACGAACGCGCCCAGCACCTGCTGAAGGTGCTGATCGACCGTTACGTGCACGATGGCGAACCGGTGGGCTCGCGCACCCTGGCGCGGGACTCGCGTCTGGATCTGAGCCCGGCCACGGTGCGCAACGTCATGGCGGACCTGGAGGAGACCGGGTTCGTGCGCTCGCCTCATACGTCGGCGGGGCGGGTGCCCACCGTGAAGGGCTACCGCTTCTTTGTGGACAGCCTGCTCACGGTCAAGCCCCTGGAGAGTGTGGAGGTGGGGCGCCTGCGGGCGCAGCTGGATCTGGACGTGAACATGAAGGAGCTGGTGGGATCGGTCTCCAACATGCTCTCGGGCCTGACCCGCCTGGCCGGCGTGGTGACCCTGCCCCGGCGGGATCACGCCGCCCTGCGGCGGATCGAGTTTCTGCCCCTGTCGGAGAACCGGGTGCTGGCGATCCTGGTGTTCAGCGAGCGGGAGGTACAGAACCGCATCATCCACACCGAGCGGGCCTACTCCCAGGCCGAGCTGCAGCGGGCGGCCAACTACCTGACCGAGCACCTGGCCGGCAAGGATCTGACGGAGGTGCGGCGCAGCCTGATCCACGAGATGCAGGAGACCCGGGAGACGGTGAACCGGATCATGGCGCATGCGGTGCGCATGGCCGAGCAGGTGTTCTCCCAGACCACCGAGGAAGAGGACTACGTGGTCGCCGGGCAGACCAATCTGATGGACTTCCGGGAGCTGTGCGACGTGGACAAGCTCCGCCACCTGTTCGAGGCGTTCAACGAGAAGCGCGAGATCCTGCACCTGCTGGACCAGTGCGTGAAGGCCCAGGGCGTGCAGATCTTCATCGGCGAGGAATCCGGCTATCAGGTGCTGGACGAGTGCAGCGTGGTCACCGCTCCCTATGCGGTGGACGACCGGGTGGTGGGGGTGCTGGGGGTGATCGGGCCCACCCGCATGGCCTACGACCGGGTGATCCCCATCGTGGATACCACCGCCCGATTGCTGGGCGCGGCCTTGAATCCGCGGGATTGACCCTCATATAGCCAGCAACATGCACACGCCGGCTGGAAGGATCGGCCGCCTTCCAGGGGCTGTGTTTATATCAACCTACTGATAAGACTGGAGTTTGCGCATGGTGGAAGAGGAGAAGACGGCGGCGCCAGCCGAGGACTCCGCGCCCCAGGGCCAAGCGGGCGGCGAAGAAGCGGCCCGGGATATGGAGCTGCTGCTCGAGGATGCCCGCTCCAAGGCGGACGAGCACTGGAACCAGTGTGTACGCCTGCAGGCGGAGCTGGACAACCAGCGCAAGCGTTTCGAACGCGACCTGGAGCAGGCTCACCGGTTCGCCCTGGAGAAGTTCGTGGGCGAGCTGCTGCCCGTGCGCGACAGCCTGGAGATGGGCCTGAACGCGGCCACCGGCGAGACGGTGGACCCCGAGCGGCTCAAGGAGGGCACGGAGCTGACCCTTCGCATGATGAGCACCGCCATGGACAAGTTCGGGATTCGGGAGATCAATCCCGAGGGCGAGCGGTTCGATCCCCAGTATCACGAGGCCATGTCCATGCAGGAGCGCTCCGACGTGGAGCCCAACACCGTGGTCTCGGTGGTGCAGAAGGGCTACGCCCTCAACGAGCGCCTGCTGCGCCCGGCCATGGTGATCGTCTCCCGGGCGGGGCAGAACCAGCAGAGCCACGGCGTGGACGAGCGGGCTTGAATCCCTGCGGAACGCCCTCACATAAGAGACAGGAAATTTTGACGTTTATTCGGTCATAGGCCGGACGTCTCGGAACTCAACCTTCGGGAGAGAGCAATGGGCAAGATTATCGGCATCGACCTGGGAACCACCAACTCCTGTGTCGCCATCATGGAGAGCGGTGGCAAGGTCCGGGTGATCGAGAACAGCGAAGGCGACCGGACCACCCCTTCGATCGTGGCCTACACGGACGACGAGGAGGTGCTGGTGGGACAGGCCGCCAAGCGCCAGGCGGTCACCAATCCCCACAACACCCTGTTTGCGGTCAAGCGTCTGATCGGGCGGCGGTTCGATGAGAAGGAGGTCCAGAAGGACATCGACCTCGTTCCCTACAAGATCGTCAAGGCCGACAACGGCGACGCCTGGGTGGAGGTCAAGGGCAAGAAGATGGCGGCGCCGGAGATCTCCGCGCGGGTGCTGATGAAGATGAAGAAGACCGCCGAGGATTACCTCGGGGAGCAGGTCACCGAGGCGGTGATCACGGTGCCGGCCTACTTCAACGATTCCCAGCGCCAGGCCACCAAGGACGCCGGTCGCATCGCGGGGCTGGACGTCAAGCGCATCATCAATGAGCCCACCGCCGCGGCCCTGGCCTACGGCATGGACAAGAAGCGCGGCGACACCAAGATCGCCGTGTACGATCTGGGCGGCGGCACGTTCGACATCTCCATCATCGAGATCGCGGACGTGGACGGCGAGAACCAGTTCGAGGTGCTGTCCACCAACGGCGACACCTTCCTGGGTGGTGAGGACTTCGACAAGCGCGTCATCGACTACCTGGCCGATCAGTTCAAGAAGGATCAGGGCATCGACCTGCGCGGAGACCCCCTGGCCATGCAGCGCCTGAAGGAGGCTGCCGAGAAGGCCAAGATCGAGCTGTCCTCGGCCCAGCAGACCGAGATCAACCTGCCCTACATCACCGCCGACGCCAGTGGTCCGAAGCATCTGAACCTCAAGATGACCCGGGCCAAGCTGGAGTCCCTGGTGGAGGAGCTGATCGCGCGGACCATCGATCCGTGCAAGACGGCCCTCAAGGACGCCGGCCTGTCCGTGGGCGAGGTGGACGATGTCATCCTGGTGGGCGGCCAGACCCGCATGCCCAAGGTCCAGGAGACGGTCAAGGAGTTCTTTACCAAGGAGCCGCGCAAGGACGTCAACCCGGACGAGGCGGTGGCCATCGGTGCCGCCATCCAGGCCGGTGTGCTGGGCGGCGAGGTCAAGGACGTGCTGCTGCTGGACGTCACCCCCCTGTCCCTGGGCATCGAAACCCTGGGCGGCGTGATGACCAAGCTCATCGACAAGAACACCACCATTCCCACCAAGGCCCAGCAGGTGTTCTCCACCGCCGACGACAACCAGACGGCGGTGACGGTGCACGTGCTGCAGGGCGAGCGGGAGATGGCCTCGGCCAACAAGTCCCTGGGCCGGTTCGACCTGGCGGACATTCCGCCGGCGCCGCGGGGCGTGCCGCAGATCGAGGTGGCCTTCGACATCGACGCCAACGGCATCCTGCATGTCTCGGCCAAGGACAAGGCCACGGGCAAGGAGCAGTCCATCCAGATCAAGGCGTCCAGCGGGCTGTCGGACGAAGAGATCGACAAGATGGTCAAGGATGCCGAGGCCCATGCGGCCGACGACAAGAAGTTCCACGAGCTGGTGGATGCGCGCAACCAGGCGGACAATCTCATCCATGCCACCAACAAGTCCCTGTCGGATCTGGGTGATAAGGTGGGCGCGGACGAGAAGTCCAAGATCGAGGAGGCCATCAGCGCCCTGCAGGAAGCCATGAAGGGCGACGACAAGGCCGACATCGAAGCCAAAACCAGCGCCCTGGCCGAGCTGTCCGGTCACCTGGCCGAGCGGGTGTACAAGGAGCAGCAGGGCAGCGGCGAGTCCGGCGGCGAGCAGCAGGGCCAGGCCGCGGGCGAGTCCGGCGGCCAGGCGGCCGGCGGAGACGACGTGGTCGACGCGGAGTTCGAGGAAGTCAAGGAAGACAACAAGTAACACCGCAACGCGCGTCAGTGGCCAGTCTCGGGCGGCCGGGCGACGGCGCAGCAGCGCCGTCGCCCGGTGCGTCGGAGCTGGCCATTGCGCGTTCATCGGGAGGGCGAAAGGCACGCCCGCAATAAAGCGGTTCCCACCGCGGGTGCATGGCCGGGGGACGGGCCGGCACCGGCGCAGCAAACAGAACGATCATGGCCAAACGCGACTACTACGAAATACTTGGGGTGCAGCGCAACTGCAGCGAGGCCGAGCTCAAGAAGGCCTACCGGCGCAAGGCCCAGAAATACCATCCGGACCGCAACCCGGACGACGCAGAAGCTGTCGAGCACTTCAAGGAGTGCAAGGAGGCCTATGAGGTCCTCAGCGACGCGCGCAAGCGGGCCGCCTACGACCAGTTCGGCCACGCCGGCGTGGATCCGTCCATGGGCGCCGGCGCGGGTGCCGGGGCCGGCGGCTTCGGTGCGGGCGCCAGCTTCAGCGACATCTTCGGGGATGTGTTCGGCGATATCTTCGGCGGCGGCGGTGGTGGCGCGCGCGGCGGCAGCCGGGTGTTCCGGGGCGCGGACCTGCGCTACAACCTGGAGCTCAGCCTGGAGGAAGCCGTCGCCGGCACCTCGGTCAAGATCCGGGTGCCCACCATGGTGGCATGCGGCACCTGCGGCGGCAGCGGCGCCAAGCCCGGCACCACCCCCGACACCTGCAGTACCTGCGGCGGCGTGGGGCAGGTGCGCATGCAGCAGGGCTTTTTCGCCATCCAGCAGGCCTGCCCCCGCTGCCAGGGCACCGGCACCGTGATCAGCGACCCCTGCGTCACCTGCCACGGCCACGGCCGGGTGCAGGAGCAGAAGACCCTGTCGGTGAAGGTGCCCGCCGGCGTCGACACCGGCGACCGCATCCGCCTGGCCGGGGAGGGCGAGGCCGGGGAGAACGGCGGGCCGCCCGGAGATCTGTACGTTCAGATCCGGGTCAAGGAGCACCCCATCTTCTCCCGTGAAGACAACAACCTGCACTGTGATGTCCCGATCAGCGTCACCGTCGCCGCTCTCGGGGGCGAGCTGGAGGTGCCCACCCTGGACGGGCGGGTGGTGCTGAAGATCCCGGCCGGGACCCAGGCCGGCAAGCAGTTCCGGCTGCGGGGCAAGGGCGTCACGCCGGTGCGCGGCGGCCCGCCCGGGGATCTGCTGTGCCGGGTGATGGTGGAGACGCCGGTCAATCTCAACCGCCGTCAGAAGGAGCTGCTCGAGGAGCTGGAGCAGACCATGAAGGAGGGCGGCAGCCGCCATGCCCCCCACGCCCATTCCTGGCTGGACGGGGTGAAGAAGTTCTTCGAGGGTATGAAATTTTAACAATGCGCAACGCAGAACGGGGGAGACAGGCGATGCTCGAACGCAGGCCCGGATTGAGGGGCGCGCTGCACCTGCCGGTGGTTCGATCGGTGCTCTGCGTCATGAACCGCGCGGTGTGCCTGTGACGGCCCGGATTGCCATCAGCGGCGCCGCCGGGCGCATGGGCCGCGCCCTTATCGAAGCCTGTGGCCAGGCCGAGGGCGTGGAGCTCACCGCGGCCCTGGAACATGCCGGGCACCCCTCTCTGGGGACCGACGCCGGGGTGCTGGCCGGCGCCGGCGAGCTGGGGGTGCCCCTGGGGGCCGACGCCGGGGCGGTGGCCGGGCATTTCGACGTGCTCATCGACTTCACCCGGCCCGGGCCCACCCTGGAGAACCTGGCGGTCTGCCGGGCCCACGGCAGGCGGATGGTGATCGGCACCACCGGCCTCAGCGAGGAGCAGCGCGGGCAGGTGGCTCAGGCGGGGGAGGATATCCCGGTGGTGTTCGCCCCCAACATGAGCGTCGGGGTGAACCTGTGCCTGAACCTGTTGCAGACCGCGGCGCGGGTGCTGGGGGAGCAGGCCGATATCGAGATCATCGAGGCCCATCACCGGCACAAGGTGGATGCCCCCTCGGGCACCGCCCTGCGCATGGGGGAGGTGGTGGCCCAGGCCCTGGGCCGGGACCTGAAGGAGTGTGCGGTCTACGGGCGCCAGGGACACACCGGCGAGCGGGATCGGCGCACCATCGGCTTTGAAACCATCCGTGCCGGAGACATCGTGGGCGAGCACACGGTGATGTTCGCCGGCCTGGGGGAGCGGGTGGAAATCACCCACAAGGCATCGAGCCGCATGACCTTCGCCACCGGCGCCGTGCGGGCCGCCGCCTGGCTCATGAGCCAGGACAAGGGCGTATACGACATGCAGGATGTTCTGGGCCTGAAGGGCTGAGGGCCCCGGACGGGCCCCCACGGAGGCCTCTGCCCGGGACCGCTGAAGCGGCGCTCACGGCGTTGCGCGGGTGCCCGGAATGCTCATTGACCTCTCCTGCAGACTGCGCTTGCTCGCCCCTTTGCGCCGCGTGATCCTCCGCGTGATCGCCCGGCCCAGAGGCTCACCAGGGCGCACCGGGCGCGAGGACCCGTCGCCACCGGTGCCGCCGACAGGCATCCCTGCCTGCATAGACACACATGGGGCGGTGCGGTAAAATTTCTCGTTGAGCGGCGGCCCGCGCAGCCGCGCCATCCAACTCAATCGCTCGATTTCAAGCGGGAGGGCTCTGCGGGGTCCTCCCGCTTTGTGCATGTGCACGCGGAGGTTTCCCTTGAGGAAAACGGCCCTGTTGGCCCTGGAGGACGGCAGTGTGTTCCGGGGCGAGTCCATCGGCAGCGACGGTCAGGCGACGGGCGAGGTGGTGTTCAACACCGCCATGACGGGCTATCAGGAAATCCTCACCGACCCTTCCTACGCGCAGCAGATCGTCACCCTGACCTATCCCCATATCGGCAACACCGGCACCACCGCGGAGGACGATGAGTCGTCTTTTCATTATTGCACCGGCCTGGTGGTGCGGGATCTGCCGCCCCGGGCCAGCAGCTGGCGCAGCCAGGCGGACCTGGAAACCTATCTGCGCCGCCACGGGGTAGTGGGTATCGCCGGCATCGATACCCGGCGCCTGACCCGCCTGCTGCGGGAGAAGGGGGCCCAGAACGGCTGTCTGGTCGCCGGGGACAGCGTCGACGAAGTGGCGGCCCTGGCCGCCGCCCGGGAGTTTCCCGGGCTCAAGGGGATGGACCTGGCCCGGGTGGTCACCACCCATGCCCCCTACGAGTGGGCCCAGGGGAGCTGGAGCCTGGAGGACGGGCTGCCCGAGGCGCCTCATCCCCTGGAGCAGAAGCTGCCCTACCATGTGGTGGCCTATGACTACGGCATCAAGCGCAACATCCTGCGCATGCTGGTGGACCGGGGCTGCCGGGTCACGGTGGTCCCGGCCGGCACCCCGGCCGAGCAGGTGACGGCCTTGAAGCCCGACGGGGTGTTCCTGTCCAACGGCCCGGGCGACCCGGAGCCCTGCGACTACGCCATCGAGGCCATCCGCACCCTGGTGGAGGCGTCGCTTCCGATCTACGGCATCTGCCTGGGCCACCAGCTGCTGGCCCTGGCCAGCGGCGCGCGGACGGTGAAGATGAAGTTCGGCCATCACGGGGCCAACCACCCGGTGCTGGACATCGACACCGGCCGGGTCATGATCAGCAGCCAGAATCACGGCTTCGCGGTGGACGAGGCGAGTCTGCCGGACAGTCTGCGTCCCACCCACCGGTCCCTGTTCGACGGTACGCTGCAGGGGGTGCATCGCACCGACCGGCCCGCATTCAGCTTTCAGGGGCACCCGGAGGCCAGCCCCGG
>DATFLG010000057.1:0-12450 GCA_035267985.1 Gammaproteobacteria bacterium
TGCCCGAACCGGACCGGGAGGCGTTCGAGGCGGGCTATGGAGTGGATTTCGCCTACGAGCTCGAAGACAGGGCCCGCTTCCGCGTCAATGTCTTCCGTCACCTGGACGGAGTCGGTGCGGTCTTCCGCCTCATTCCCACGGCCATCCAGTCCCTGGAGGACCTGGGCCTGCCCGCGGTGCTCAACACCTTCGTGCGTCAGCGCAAGGGACTGATCCTGGTCACGGGCCCTACGGGCTCGGGCAAGTCCACCACCCTGGCGGCCATGATCGATGCCATCAATCAGCAGCGCAAAGGCCATATCATCACGGTGGAGGACCCGGTCGAATTCCTCCATCACAACAAGAGCTGCCTGGTGAGCCAGCGTGAGCTCGGTACCCATACCGCGGGATTCGCCGATGCCCTGCATTCGGCCCTGCGGGAGGATCCGGACGTGATCCTGGTGGGTGAAATGCGGGACCTGGAAACCATCAGCCTGGCAGTGACGGCGGCGGAAATGGGTGTGCTGGTACTGGCTACGCTGCACACCAACAGTGCCGCCTCGGCCATTGATCGCATCATCAACGTATTCCCCCCGGGGGAGGAGCCCTACATCCGCACCATGCTGTCCACATCCCTTTGCGGCGTGGTGGCCCAGGAGCTGCTGCGAACGGCCGACGGGAAATCGCGCTGCGCGGCCGTCGAGGTGCTGGTGAACAATTCCGCGGTGTCGAACCTGATCCGGGAAGGCAAAACCGAACAGATCGAGAACACCATGCAGGGAGGGGCCCTGCAGGGCATGCAGACCCTGGACACGGCGCTGCGCCGGCTCCTGGACGCCAAGCTCATCAGCGGCGACGACGCCTACGGCAAGGCGCGCAACAAGTCGGCCTTCGAGGCCTACCGGACCCAGGGCACCCCCTCCGCCGAGGAGTCGGCGATCACGAGCCCCTTCGATCCATGAACAACCCAACACCCACTGCAGGCTGGAAACAGGCGACGACAATGACCCCGAAACTGATTCTTACCCTGGATGGCGCGGTGCTCAAGGAGTTCATTCTGAACAAGCCGAGCATCAGCATCGGGCGGCGCCACGGCAACGAGATCCAGCTCAACGACCTGACCGTGAGCGGGCGCCACGCCCTGGTCACCCTCTCCTCCGGGGAGGGCTTCATCGAGGATCTGGGCAGCACCAACGGCACCCTGGTGAATGGCAATTACGTGAACAAAGCCATGCTGGCCCACGGTGATGTGGTCCAGATCGGCGCCCACCAGCTCACCTACTACCGGGACGACAAGGTTGCCTACGAGCCCACCATGTTCATCCGGGCGGAACTGGAGAAGACCCAGATGATGCCGGCGGGAAAAGAGCCCGCCGAGGCACCCCCCACCAAGGGCCAGCCCATGGCCGCCATCCGGGTGCTCAACGGCCCTTTGGCCAACACGGTCATGGAGCTGCGCAAGCCCTTCAACGTCATCGGCTTCAACGGCAACAAGATGGCCCTCATCAGCCGGGGCCTGCGCGGATACTCGATCACGGCGGTCAAGGGCGTGCGCAGCCGGCGCGAGACCGACATCCCGGTGGTCAACGGAGCGCGTGTGGAGAGCGAAGCCCAGCCCCTGAAGGACAAGGACGCCATTCAGATCGCAGGCTTCGACATGGAGTTCTTCCTGTTGTAAGCGTCTGAGGCACCGGCCCCCTTCCATTCCCACCACCGGGCCCTGGCCAGCCCCGGCGATCACTGCCCCGTCGCCTCCCCTCCCCGGTCGGTCCCGGGAGGAGTCCCGGTCCGGCGCCGGAAAAAAGCCCGTCCAGCGGCGCTGGCGGGCCCGCCGGACAGGGCTCCCCGCAGCCCCGAACCCGCCGACGCCGGCGCCGCCCGCGAACGCTCCGCCCTGGGCATGCCCTGGGGGCTGTGACTCCCCGCTGGGGCGCGTCGAACCGATCCCCTGATTCAGTGACGCCGGAGGCGCCCGCCCGGGGCTGGACCGACACCCCATCGCCGGTTGACATAGTGTGATAGTTACACTAATGTTCGTGTCATGGTTACACGAACAAGCCCGGTCCATGTCTATGACCGCCCGCGACCGGTCCTCACCACGGACGTGGTGATCTTTACCCTGGAGCAACAGGGACTGCAGGTCCTCCTGACCCGGCGTCAGGACGCCTACCATGATCGCGGCTGGGCGCTGCCCGGCGGCCCGGTCGCCGTTCACGAAGACCTGGAGCACCGGGCTCAGCGCGAGCTCCGGAGCCGGACCGGGCTGGAGGGGATCTACCTGGAGCAGCTCTATACCTTCGGCCAGCCCGAGCGCGACCCGCGGGAACGCATCATCACGGTGGCCTACTTTGCGCTGCTCCCGTCCGACCGGCTCGTGCCGGTAGCGGACGATGCGCCCGACGCCTGGTTTGCGGTGGATGCCCTCCCCCCCCTGCCCATGGATCAGGGCGAGATCATCGCTGTCGCCCGGGAGCGGCTTGCGGGCAAGCTGGCCTACTCCACCATCGCCTTTCAGCTCCTGCCCGGTGAATTCACCCTCGGCGATCTGCAGGAGGTCTATGAGGCCGTGCTCCGGGAGCGCCAGGACAAGCGCAATTTCCGCAAATGGGCGCTGGGCCTGGGGCGGATTGAAGCCACCGGCCGGGAACGGCGCAACGGCGCCCACCGTCCGGCCCGTCTGTACCGGGTCAGGGAGCCCCGGGCAGTGGAAATCATCAAATGACCGGCCGGCCGATCCGACCCGGTCTTCGGCGTGCTCCGCCAGGAGGTAACGAATGACCACGCGCCCCATGATCCAGCTCGCAGACGGGACGCGGCTGCCCACGCCCGACACCCTCGCGCCGCCGGCCTACGAGCCCGGGGAACGCGAGGGGCTGGTCGAACGCATCAAGCAGCTGCTGAAGGCGCAGGACGCCGTGCTGGTGGCCCATTACTACACCGAGGACGACCTTCAGTGGCTGGCGGACCGCACCGGCGGGTACGTGTCGGATTCGCTGGACATGGCCCGCTTCGGCAAGGATCATCCCGCCGGCACCATTGTCGTGGCCGGCGTGCGTTTCATGGGGGAGACGGCGAAAATCCTCAGCCCCGAAAAACGGGTGCTTATGCCTGAGCTGGAGGCCGAGTGTTCCCTGGACATGGGCTGTCCCGCCGAGCAGTTCATACCCTTCTGCGACGCCCATCCCGAACGCACGGTCGTGGTCTACGCCAATACCAGCGCGCAGGTGAAAGCCCGGGCCGACTGGGTGGTCACCTCCAGCATCGCCGTGGATGTGGTGCGCCACCTGCACGAAAAGGGCGAAAAGATCCTGTGGGCGCCGGACCGGCATCTGGGGCAGTATGTCCAGAGCGTGACCGGGGCCGACATGCTGTTCTGGCGCGGTGCCTGCGTGGTGCACGAGGCCTTCCGCACCGAGGATCTGCAGCGCCTGATGGACGAGCATCCCGAGGCGGCGGTGCTGGTGCACCCGGAATCCCCTGCCGGCGTGGTGGAGCTGGCGGATGTGGTGGGTTCCACCACGCAGATCATCAAGGCGGCCCGTGAGCTGCCCAATCCCACGTTCATCGTCGCCACCGACAACGGGATTTTCTACAAGCTCAGAGAGGCCGCCCCGGAGAAGACCTTTCTAGAGGCCCCCACCGCCGGCGCCAGCGCCACCTGCCACAGCTGCGCCCACTGTCCCTGGATGGCCATGAACGGCCTGCGCAGCCTGGCCCGGGTGCTGGAGACCGGCGCCAACGAGATCCATGTGGACGAGGGCGTGCGGCGTCGGGCGGTCCGCTCGACCCAGCGGATGCTGGACTTCGCCGCCGAACGCCGGCGGGCCGTGTTGGGTCACGGCGACGCCTGAGCTCAGCGCGGCCGGGCGCGCTCGTACTGGGGCGGCCATGGCGCCTCCACACCCAGCACACCGGCTGCCCGCAGAGGCCAGTAGGGGTCGCGCAGCAGTTCCCGGGCCAGGAACACCACATCGGCCAGCCCGGTGGCCACGATCTGTTCGGCCTGCTCGGGCGCGGTGATCAGCCCCACGGCGCCGGTGGCAATACCGGCCTGCTGGCGAATGGCGGTGGCCGCCGGCGTCTGAAAACCCGGTGCCGCCGGAATGCGCGCGTCAGGCACCAGCCCGGCGCTGGAGCAGTCGATCAGATCCACGCCGCGGGCCTTGAGCCATTGTGCCAGCTCCAGGGACTGGTCCAGGTCCCAGCCGCCTTCCACCCAGTCAGTGGAGGAGATGCGCACGAAAAGCGCCAGCTCCCGGGGCCATTCGGCGCGCACCGCCTCGACCACCTCCAGGGGCAGGCGCGCCCGGTTCTCCAGCGATCCACCGTAGTCGTCTTCCCGGTGGTTGCTCAACGGCGACAAAAAGCTGTGGAGCAGGTAGCCGTGGGCCATGTGCAGTTCCAGCACGCGAAAGCCCGCCGCCAGGGCGTGGCGGGCGGCCGCGGCAAAGGCGTCCACCAGCTCGCGGATCTCGCCGGCCTGCAGGGCCCGGGGGACGGGATGGTCCGGTGCGAAAGGCACGGGGCTGGGAGCCACCGGCTGCCAGCCGCCCTGGGCCCGGGTCAGGGGGGCGCCGCCCTGAAAAGGCGGCGCGGTGGACGCCTTGCGTCCGGCATGAGCGATCTGGATGGCGGGCACCGCCCCCTGTCCGGCAATGAACTCGGTAATGGGCTTGAAGGCTTCTCCATGGGCCGCGGACCAGATCCCGCTGTCGGCGGGACTGATTCGGCCCTCCGGGGACACCGCGCTGGCCTCCACCATCACCAGGCCCGCGCCACCCACCGCCCGGCTCCCCAGATGCACCAGATGCCAGTGGTTGGGCATTCCCTCCACGCTGGAATACTGGCACATGGGGGAGACGAAAATACGGTTGCGCGCGCGCACGGCGCGCAGCTCGATGGGCGTGAACAGTTTCGACATAGGGGTCCTTGGGGATCCCGGCCGGCTGTGTGGCCACAGCGCGATCCCGGGAAGGTTATGGTTCTCAGAAAGTCATGACCTGGTAGTCTGCGGCCAGGGCGTTCACCAGGTCGGGGCCGATGGCCTGCATCTGGATCTCCCGGGCCTTGAGTTGCTCTTCCTGGCCCAGTTGGCGGGCATTGTAGATGCACGCCAGCGTCGCGATGCCGCTGTCCAGCAGTTCCCCCAGAAGCGGCTGGAGCGTCTCATGGTCACGCACCTGGGCGGGGACCCGGACACCCGGCCCGAAGAAGAAGAAACGGATGTCCTCAAGGCGCTCCTCGCGCCGGGCGACCAGCGCGAAACGCATGGCCATCTCCACCTTGACCGGATCGTTCATATCGGACAGCAGCACAATGGCGAGCCGGGCCATGGGGTTTCCTCCCGGTGGTACGGTCATGATGACGTCGCGACGGCGGATGCGTCCAGCTCGTCGTCCACTGATCGGATCGCGTGCCGGGCGCCGAGTTCCGCCCCGCCCGCCTGGGGAATCTCTGCGCAGACCACTGAACCGGCGCTCACCGCGTTGCAAAGGTGCTCGGACTGCTCATGTACCGCCGTAGACGGCGCCTGCTCGCCCCTTTGCGCCATATGATCCACCGTTTGATCAGTCTGTGCAGCGCTTGCCTAGGAACCGTTTCCGTCGGTGTGCCCGTCGTTGTCACCCTGACGGCGCCAGCGCTGGTAGCAGTCTATTCCGCAGAAATACAGGGTGTACTCCTCCGCCTCCACGCTGGTGGCCTCGGAACGGGGGATTTCCCGCAGACAGGTTTCGCACTTGACCCGCGCAGGCGGGCTTCCGGAAGCGTCGTCGACCATGGCTCTGCCTCCGCGTCAATGGCTCGGGCGAATGTCCGTGCAGGGTTTCTTCCCAACCCCGCATTGTCCTCACCCCAGTGTAGTGCGTCACCGATCGCAGCGGGTTCACTGCCCCGGCCCGCCGGCCCCGGGTCCGCGGGTCAGAGCAGCTCCAGGACGGCCTTCAGGGGCAGGTGATCCGAGGCCAGTGCCGCCTCCGGGCTGCGGTGAACCATCAGGGCGTGCTGCTGCAGGTGGCTGCTGGCCCAGATCCGGTCCAGGGCCAGCATCGGCCGGCGGGCGGGAAACGTGCGCAACGACGGCCCGTGGCTCAGGGCCCGGGCCACCTTTCCCAGGGAACGGGCCCTGGGCCACCATTCGTTGAAATCTCCCATGAGCACAGTGGGCGCGTCCCGCTGCCCGGCCAGTATCGCCCCCAGGGCGGCGAACTGGCGCCGTCGCTCGTCGGCCCGCAGGCCCAGGTGGGTAACGATGATCCGCACGGGAGTATCCCCCACGACGATACGCGCTTCGAGTGCCCCCCGGGGCTCGCGCCCCGGCACGCTCAGATCATGCCGGTGCACCTGCCGGGGCGGCATCCGCAGCAACAGTGCGTTGCCGTAGCGGCTGTCGGACCGCGTCAGGGTCGGTCCGGTGACCACGTAAAAGCCGTCCTGCTCGGCCATGGCCAGGAGCTGGCGATTGCCGTCGGTGCCGGCCGATTCCACTTCCTGGAGCCCGGCGATGTCCGCCCGCAGCTGTTGAAGGACGCGATAGACCCGTCCCGCATCGCGCTGCCCGTCACGCCCGATGCAGCGGTGCACATTGTAAGTGACCACCGTGAGCAACCCGGGGCCTACCCCGACCGTCCCAGCCAGCGATGGATGCCCCAGCCCCCCGCCGCGAGCAGCAACGCCAGCACCCCCGCCGCCACCAGGGTATCCCGGCCCGGCTCCATCACCAGCCGGTACAGAGCGTTGGCGAACAGGGTCATGCCCAGGATGCCCGGCGTGAGGCCGATCAGCGATCCGATCAGGAAGTCCCGCAGGCGGATATGGGACACGCCCGCCACCATGTTCACCACGGCGAACGGGGCGACCGGCACCACCCGCAGTGCCACCACCGTCAGGATACCGCGCCGGCCCATGCGCTGGCTGAGGGCATTGAGGCGCGTACCGGCAAGCCGGCGCACCGCCCCGCGGCCCAGCACCTGGCCCAGCGCATACATCATCAGTGCGCTGAGCATCGTGCCCAGCAGTGAGTACACGAAGGCCAGGAGCGGTCCGAAGATCAGCGCCGTGGTCACGATCAGGAGGGTGACCGGCACCGCCAGCAGGGAACCTGCCAGGTAAGCCCCCACGATGATCAGGGCCCCCGTGGGTCCACTACCGATATTCCCGCCCAGGCTGGCCAGGTTCTCGGGCTGCAGCCAGGCGCTCAAGGGCGTCCAGCGCCAGGCGACGGCCAGACCCACCAGAATCAGCAGCAGGGCGGCCAGCCCCAGGAGCCGGCGTCCCGCCCCGCGGCGTTGATCATGCCCGACCAGCTGCTCGGCCAGCACTTCACCGTCAACGGGGCGTTCCGGGTCCAGCAGTGCCGCGTCGGGCAGTTGCCGGTCCACTTCCGGATCCACCTCCCCCTCCAGGGGCACCAGCCGGCGCGGACCGCCGTTGAGCGCGTCCACGGTGGCGAGCAGGCTGCCGGTACGCTCGAGGGTGTCCCCCACCGTCCGGGGTGTGGTGCCCAGGTGCTCCGCCAGCAGCCGGTCGCGAAACCCCGAAACGGCCTGTCGGGCTTCCCGGTCGGTGCCCGCCTCGATGGCCAGGTCGCATTCCGAGTCCAGCCCCATGGACCGGTTGCTCAGATTGGCCGAGCCGACCCGCACCAGCGCGTCATCGGCAACCAGGACTTTCGCGTGCACGTTGAGCGGCGCGCCGTCCAGACCGGGTACCACCGGCGAGCAGATGCGCAGCCGACCGTGCCGGTCGGCCGCCCGCAACCGGCGCAGCATCCGCGCCCGCAGCACGTCCATGGTGTGGCGCTCCAGCCACCCGCTGGTGGCCTGGGGCAGCACAACCAGCACTTCCGGTCCCGGGTCTCTGACCAGGCTCCGGGTCAGGGCGTCACCGACCACCGCCGAGGTCAGGTACTGGTTCTCGATGTACAGCCAGCGTTGAGCGTGCGCAATAATGTCCAGGTACAGGCGCTCCACCTCGCGCACCTCCGGCTGGCCCTGGAAGGCCGGAAAGGTGCGCGCGATTCCCACCTGCACATTCCGGAACAGGGGCGTGACCGAAGCCGGCCAACGGTCCTTGTCCGCCGTGCCGGGCGGCGGCGGGCGCTCACCGGTGGCCCGCTGCCAGCGGTAGCGGGCCAGCTCGCCCAGGGCCCGGGCGGCCTCCCCGTCCACCACGGCCTGCACATCGTGGAACGGCGGATACGGTGCGCCGCCGGGATCGACCCGTCGCGGATCCCGGGCCGCATGCTCCGGTGTGTCCCAACGGCACTTGCTCAGGTCCAGCCCCCCCGCGAAGGCTACGGCGTCGTCCACCACCACGAGCTTCTGGTGTTGGGAGGCAGCCAGGGGATGACGGTCGTCCATGTGGAAATGCAGACGCCGATGGATATGGCCGTTGGGGTTGTACAGGGGCATCCACTCGCGCTCCAGGGCATAGATCATCGCGAAGTCCCAGGTCAGCAGATGGATGTGAAGATCGGGACGGCGATGCAGCACGGTGCGCAGAAAAGGACGCAGCCGGCGCGGCAGGCCGTCGTCCTGGCCCCCACGCACCAGCGCGATGCGGCTGTCCAGATCCCAGCCCACGATCCAGACATGGTCCGTGGCGCCGGCCACCGCCTCACGGAAGGCCGCAAAGAAAGCGGCGCCGTCCACCAGCAGGCCTGCCCGGGCCGAGGACAGCTTGCGCCAGCAATTCCGGCCGGGCTCGAGAATCGGCTCCATGAACATACAGCTCCCTGACAGGGGCGCGTCCGAGGCGCGGGCGCCCTGGATGAGGCTGCCACAACCGCCAGCCTGGGTCTCCGTCGGTGCAGCGCCCGTGCCAGCTTCAGACCCGCCGGCTCCGGGGCGCCGAGGCGGCCGGGGCCGGTGACCGCGGTGGATCTGCCCCAGTTTAGGTTGATTTCAACCGTGCATTTAACCTACCTTCCTGGTGTATTTCCTAAGTCTTTGACCCGCTTGGCTGCGGCGACTTGGCACATGGGTTGCTCCACTTCCTGGAGGCCCACCGCCGAAGGGGCCGTTCCCGCCGACCTCAGCGCCGTCAAACCAGAGCAGCCGCGTCGCGTATGACCGCCAACCACCAGCCCGCCGCCGCGCCCAATCCCGGCACCCGGGACGCGCCCCGCGCATGAGCACCCAGCGCCATCCCATCGAACATTTCTTTTCCCGGACCCTGTGGGCGCCCACGGGGCTGATTTCCCTCGCCCTGGTGGCGGCCCTGGTGGCGCTGGCCATCTCCCTGGGTTCGAGCATCAACCGTCTGCAGCCACTCCACAACTACCTGGAGCAGCTCAACCATCTGGAGCAGACCTCCCTCACGGTCGAGAATGCCCTGCTCGCCCGGCCAAACGACCCCAATCCCCTCAGTGAGCAACAGTTCACCCGTTTCAAGTCGGCGGTGGCCGTGATCGCCCGCAGCGACGCACACCTGCAGTCCGACACGGCGGATCAGCTCCACAACGTGGCCCACCGGCTGGCCTCACCCCACGGCCCGGAGCGCGAGCAGCTGGTCGGGGCGATCACCACCCTGCGACGGGTGCTGGGCGCCGAGACCCTGGCCCACGCCCATCTGCTGGAGAGCATCTACCGGACCACGGTCTCTGAATTCCTGCTCGCCCTGTCCGTGCTGGCGACCCTGGTGCTGGCCGGCCTGATCACCCTGGTGCGGGTGCGCTCGCGGCTCATGCGGCCCCTCACGGAGCTCACCCACATGCTCACCCGCATGTCCGAGCAGGATTACCGGGAAGTGGGCACCCACAATGCCAATCCCCTCATCCGGCCCCTGTTTGAGAGCTACAATAGGCTCGTCAACCGCCTGACCGCCCTGGAGCGCGAGCACCTGGAGCGCGAGGAATCCCTGCGCGACGCCGTGCAGGCCGCCACCCGCACCCTGATGGGCTACCAGCAGAGCCTGGCCCGGGCCGAGCGCCTGGCGGCCGTCGGCGAAGTGGCGGCCAAACTGGCCCACGACCTGCGCAATCCGCTTGCCGGAATCCGGCTGGCCTGCAGCAACATCCAGCAGGACACCGAGGACCCGGAGCTCGCGCAGCGGGTCGGTGACGTCACCCAGGAGGTGGACCGGCTCATCGACGTGCTCAACAGCCACCTGGCCCGCGCCCGCCACAATCCGGAAACCCCGACCCGGGTGGTGCTGGCCGAGGTGGTCAGCGAAGTCAGCCGCCTGCTGTGGTACCAGCTGCCCGAACGCATGCAGCTGCATGTCGACATTCCTGAGGACATCGAATGCGTGGTGCCGGAAACAGGTCTTCGCCAGGTGCTGATGAATCTGCTCACCAACGCCTGGCAGGCCCTGGGTGAAGAGGCCGGCGAGATCTGGATTCATGCCCGGCTGGTCGACAGCCGGGTGCGCGTGGTCGTGGAAGACAACGGCCCCGGCTTTTCGGATGATGCGCTGGCCTACGGCCCCCAGGCCTTTGCCACCACCAAGCCCGGCGGCACCGGCCTCGGCCTGTCCATGGCGCGGCGCTTCACAAGGGAACTTGGCGGGACACTGGAGTTCTCTAACCGAACACCCGGCGGTGCCCGCGTCACTATGGAGATACCCTGCAATCATGTCTGACGGACTGATCATCATCGAGGACGAACGGCTGTTCGGCGCCGAGCTCAAGCGCCACTACGAACGCGATGGCTGGGAAGTCACCGTGGCCTCGACCATGGCCCGCGCTCAGCAGGTGCTGTTCGATGAGCAGGCCGAGCCGCTGGTGGTGATTGCCGATATGAACCTGCCCGACGGCAACGGCCTGGATCTGCTGGAGCAGGCCAAGAAGCGCAGAGCCCCCGGAGAATGGATATTTCTCACCGGCTTCGGCAACGTCCCGGACTCGGTCCGGGCGCTGCGCCTGGGGGCCTATGATTTCGTCGAAAAGCCCTGTGAGCAGTCGCGGCTGGACCTGATCGTCAGTGGCGCCGAACGCAGCGCCCGCGCCCAGCGCCGCCTTCACGAACAGGCCCGCGCCAGTCGCGCCCAGTTCGAGCCCGACAGCTTCACCGGGCGCAGCGCGGCCGCCGCGGAAGTGCGGGGGATGCTCAGCAAGCTGGCCGGAGCACCGTTCAGCGCCCTGGTGCTGACCGGGGAGACCGGCACCGGCAAGGGGCTGGCGGCCCGCATCCTGCACCACTCCGGAGCCCGCGCCGAAGGACCTCTGGTGGAGCTCAATTGCGCCGCCCTGCCCCGCGAGCTTCTGGAGTCCGAGCTGTTCGGCCACGAAGCCGGCGCCTTTACCGGCGCCCGCCAGCGCCGTCGGGGTCTGCTCGAGCAGGCTCACTGCGGTACCCTGTTTCTCGACGAGATTTCGGAGCTGGAGCTGGACCTTCAGGCCAAGGTGCTCAAGGCCATCGAGGACAAGCGCATCCGCCGCCTGGGAGCCGAGCGGGAAATCAGCGTGGATGTACAGATCATTGCCGCCACCAACCGGGACCTGGAGGCCGAAGCCCGGGCGGGGCGTTTCCGCAACGACCTCTACCATCGCCTGAGCGTTTTCCAGATCAAGCTGCCGGCGCTGCGCCAGCGTCTGGACGATCTGGCGGACCTGGTGCCGGCATTTATCGCCGAGTTCAACGCCAAGGCCGGCAAGCATGTCAAGGTCGTGCCGGAGGAGGTCTGGCGGACCCTGCGGGCCCACAAGTGGCCGGGCAACGTTCGCGAGCTGCGCAACGTGATCGAACGCTGCGTCCTGCTGTCCGAGGGCGAGCAGCTTCCGGCCGAATGGCTGCAACTGGAACCGGTGGACAGCCAGTCTTCCCAGCCGGAGATCGACGGGGACCGCCTGCACCTGCCCCTGGACGGCAGCATGGCACTGGACAAGATGGAGCGGTTCATCATCAAGACGGCCCTGGAGCGCCACGGCTACAACGTGACCGCGACCGCCCGTGCCCTGGGCACCACTCGGGAGACGCTTCGCTACCGCGTGCAGAAGTACAACCTCACCCCGGAAGCGGACACCGCTTCGGACTGACCGGCCGGCCCGCCCGGGCCGGCCCATTATCACCGGCGCGCGGGCGATTTGCCCCAGCCGGCATCCGCCCCGCCCCCCGGTGCTCCGCCGCCTGCCATGAAAATCAGATGCCTGACGGCCTGGCATGATCGCTGCGTGTCGTGTCTTGAACGGAAGCGGTATCGAAAGGAGGCAGAATCCATGGCAGGGAAAAACCCGGTCATCGCCATCAACCAGTCACGGATCGCGAACACCCCCGAAAGCTACGAAACCATGCACAAGGTGGGGCCCAAGGTGTGCATCACCACCGCCAAGCACCCCGGCTTTCTGGGCTTCGACCAGCTTCTGCAGACGGGCATACACCCGATGGCGGGCCGCTACGGCGGCGGCGCGCTGGACATGCACGACACCCTCAACCCCATCGGGATGTTTCAGTACACCGTCTGGAAGGACGTCAAATCCCACGAGGAGATGCACTACCAGCAGTTCGACACCATCTACGAGCTGTGCCTGCA
>DATFLG010000058.1:0-9834 GCA_035267985.1 Gammaproteobacteria bacterium
GCGCTTTCCAGGGCCGTCCGGTCCTCTTCCAGGGTTCGCGGATAGGCGCTGTAGTCCTCGGCGGGACCGAACTGCAGCGGATTGACGAACACGCTGACCACCACACGTCGGGCGGCGGCGCGAGCCTCATGCACCAGTGCCAGGTGTCCGGCATGGAGGTTACCCATGGTGGGAACCAGGGCGATGGACGCCCCGGAGCGCCGCCATGCCCCGATGCGCTCGCGCAATGGCTGCAGTGCGCTGACGGTCTCCAAGCTGCCGCCCCCGAAACCGCTTCAGTAGGAATGCTCGGCGTCGGGAAACTCCCCCGACTTCACCGCCGCCACGTAGGCCTGCACGGCCCCCGCCACGCCATCGCGCCCGGCCAGGAAATCCTTGGAAAAACGCGGCCGCCTCCCCGGGGTCAGGCCCAGCATGTCGTACAGGACCAGCACCTGGCCGTCGCAATGGCTCCCGGCCCCGATGCCGATCACAGGAATGGACAGGGCGCGGCTCACGGTCCGGGCCAGCTCCGCGGGCACGCACTCCAGTACCAGAACGCCGGCGCCACACTCCTCGAGGCGGCGGGCGTCCTCCAGAATTCGCCTGGCGCCGCCCTCGTCCCGGCCCTGAACGCGGTAGCCGCCCAGCTTGTGCACCGACTGGGGGGTCAGCCCCAGGTGTCCGCAGACCGGGATGCCGTGATCGACCAGGTGACGCACGGTGTCGGCGACCACCGCGCCGCCTTCGAGCTTGACCATCTGGGCGCCCCCTTCGGCCATCAGCCGGGCGGCGCCGGCCAGCGCCTGGGCCGGGTCGGCGTAGGTCATGAAGGGCATGTCGACCACCCGCAGGGCACGCCGGCTGCCCCGGCTCACACAGGCGGCGTGGTAGATCATGTCGGACAAGGTCACCGGCAGGGTGGAGTCGCGGCCCTGGACGACGTTGCCAAGGGAGTCGCCCACCAGGAGGACCTCCACGCCGGCGCTCTCCAGGGTCTCGGCGAAACTCGCGTCGTAGGCGGTCAGACACGCGATCTTCTCGCCGTCGCGCTTCATGCGCGCCAGGCTGGTGACAGTAATCGGAGAGGGTTGTTTATCGGGGTCGCTGGTCATGATCCGAACCTCTGCGGCCGGGGGTCGGGCCCCGGAAGCAGGATCGCAGTTTACAGGGAAACGGGGGCGGGATTGAAATAATGCCGGCCGCTGCCGATCGAACGCAGCTGCTTGAGCAGCGCCGCGTAGTCGGCTTCGCTGTCTACGAAATTGGCCTCGGCCGCGTTCACAATGAGCAGCGGCGCTGCCGTGTAATGATGAAAGAGCTCCATGTAGGCGCTGGACAGGCGTTCCAGATAGGCGGTGTCGATGTCCCGTTCGTAACCGATGCCCCGCTGGGCGATGCGCCGGCGCAGCACCTCCACGGGGGCCTGGAGATAGACCACCAGATCCGGCACCGGCGCGTCCAGAGTCAGGCTGGCATAGACCTGTTCGTAGAGCTTCAGTTCCTCGTCATCCAGGGTCAAGCGCGCAAACAGCCGGTCCTTTTCCATGAGGAAATCGGCCACCCGGACCGGCCGGAACAGATCCTGCTGGCGCAGCTCCTGCATTTGCCGGGCACGCTGGAACAGGAAGAACAGCTGGGTGGGCAGCGCCCCTTCCCGTGGGTTGCGGTAGAAGCGCTCCAGAAACGGATTGGCTTCGGCCCCTTCCAGGAGCAGCTCGCTGCCGAAGCTTGCGGCCAGGCGCCGGGCGAGGCTGGTCTTGCCCACGCCGATGGGGCCTTCCACCACGATGTAGCCGGGCTCGCTGGTCGTCATGTCATTGATCCAGCAACTGAAGGCCGCCCTTCGGGCAGTGCCGCGCCAGCTCGGCCGCGGTCCCCCGCCCAGGCACCACCGCCTCGGGGGCGATCTCGGCCAGGGGGTGAATCACGAAGGCGCGCTGGTCAAGGCCCGGATGGGGCACGTTCAGCCGCGGGCCGGACAGGCACCGGCTGCCGTAGAGCAGAATGTCCAGATCCAGGGTGCGCGCCCCCCAGCGCACTCCCCGGCGCCGCCCCTGGCGGACCTCGATGGCCTGAAGCGCGTCCAGCAGCGGCTCCGGCTCCAGTGCGGTATCCAGGGCCGCCACGGCATTGATGTAATCGGGCTGATCCGGCGGCCCCATGGGGGGGCTGCAGTACAGACGCGAAGCCTGCACCAGACGGCTGCGGGGAAGCTGCGCCAGGGCCCGCAGCCCCTGACGGACCTGGGCGACCGGATCGTTCAGATTGCTGCCCAGCCCCACGTACACCTGCACGCCCCACGGGCTCAATCGCCGGCCCCGGCGGCGCCGCGCCGCGGCCGGCGCCGCCGGCGCTTGCGCGGCGGCCGCTCCGGGAGCAGGCGGTCGCGCTCGCTGCCCTCGGCCGCCTGAAACTCGGTCCACCATTGGCACAGCTCTTCGGACACTTCGCCGCTCTGGCCCCGCAGGAGCAGGAAATCGTAGGCCGCCCGGAACCGCGGATGCTGCAGCAGGCGCAGGGGCCGGCGGCCGCTGCGCTGCTCGAAACGCGGCTGCAGGCTCCAGATCTCGCGCATGGGGAGGCTGAAACGCCGGGGAAGGGCCACGCAGCGGGCCTGCTCGGCCACCACCTGGCTGCCCGCCGACTGCATGGCCTGCATGAGGGGCGTGTCCTCCCCCGACAGGGCCGCCACCCGTGCGCGCATGGGCGCCCACAGCAGGGCCGCGTAGAGGAACGCAGGGGTCACCGGCTTGCCCTCGTTCACCCGCGCATCCGTATTGGCAAGGGCATGGGTCAGCAGGGTCTGGGGAAAGCCGTCCGGCTCCTCCGCCAGGGCCTGTTCGGTCTGCGGAAAGAGGTGGGCGAACAGCCCATAGTGGCGCAGCAGCTCGTAGACGGGGAGCGCCGAGCCCGTCATCAGCAGTTTCAGGACTTCCTCGTACAGGCGTGCCGGGGGTATCTGCTCGAGCAGCTGCCCCAGGGCCACGATAGGCCGTTCACTGTCTTCATGGATCCGGAAACCCAGCTTGGCCGCGAAACGCACGGCCCGCAGCATCCGCACCGGGTCTTCGCGATAGCGCTGCTCGGGCTCGCCGATCAGCCGCAGCACGCCGGCCTTGAGATCGTCCAGGCCGCCGACGTAGTCCACCAGGGAGAAATCGGCGATGTTGTAGTAGAGGGCGTTGACCGTGAAGTCCCGCCGCCAGGCGTCCTCTTCGATGGACCCGTAGACGTTGTCGCGCAGAATGCGCCCGTTCTCGATATGCCTGTCCGCCTCGCCATCGTCGGCGCCGGCCTCCGGGTCCGGACCGTGCAGGGCGCGGAACGTCGCCACCTCCACCACGTCCCGGCCGAACACGACATGGGCGAGTCGGAACCGCCGGCCGATCAGCCGGCAGTTGCGGAACAGCTCCCGCACCTGCTCCGGGCGGGCGTCGGTGCCCACGTCGAAGTCCTTGGGTTCGCGCCCGAGCAGCAGATCGCGAACCCCGCCCCCCACCAGATAGGCCTGAAAGCCGGCGCCACGCAGCCGGTACAGGACCTTGAGCGCGTTGGGGCTGATGTT
Organism: Gammaproteobacteria bacterium; assembly: GCA_035267985.1. Taxonomy (GTDB): domain Bacteria; phylum Pseudomonadota; class Gammaproteobacteria; order DATFLG01; family DATFLG01; genus DATFLG01. The sequence goes on from DATFLG010000058.1 coordinate 3,548, forward strand.
CGCCCGGGAGATGGTGTGTTCGGACCGGGCAACAATACGGGGCTCGTGGTTGATCGCGTTTCCCGGCAGCTCACTCACCACGGCAGTTGACTTGTCTCTTACGCATGGCCGCGTATAATATCATCCCTTGCCAGCGGCGTGCAGACGCGCTGCGATTAGCCGCTCCCATCGTCTAGCGGTCCAGGACGTCGCCCTCTCACGGCGAAAACAGGGGTTCGATTCCCCTTGGGAGCGCCATATTCCCCCCTCGCCGCCCCCCTCCACGCAGGGCCGGGGTTGCGCCACCGGGGCGGGGAAACGCCACAGCTCCCCGATCCCGTGACGGGGCGCGGAATTACGAGACAGGTGGTACTTGTCGCACCCGAAGCCGGTCCGGGTCGGGTTCGTCGTGCCCGAAGGGCATTCGAGCGGCAGCGCCGCCGCACTGACAGTCCCGAGCCATCTCACCGTCATTGTCCCAGGAGTCTTCAGAGCCGATGCCCGCCCCTTCCCTTCCACGGGTCGACGGTACGCCGCAGCCCGCGTTTGCCGGCCGGGTGACCCGCCACTGGCTGGTGGACGTGGCCTTGATCACCGTATTGTTCGCCCTGTATTTCGGATTCCAGCTCGGCGAGCGGGCCATCTGGAATCCGGACGAAGGCCGCTACTCCGAAATCCCCCGGGAAATGCTGGTCAGCGGCGACTTCATCACCCCCCATCTGGACGGAGTCAAGTACTTCGAGAAGCCGCCCCTGTTCTATTGGCTGCAGGCGGGATCCATCAAGGCATTCGGCATCCACGAATGGAGCCTGCGCCTGTGGCCGGTGGCGTTCTCCCTGTTCGGCTGCCTGGCGGTCTACGGTGCCGGCCGTCGCCTCCGCGGCCGGTCCACGGGGCTGCTTTCGGCACTGGTACTGGCTACCAGCCTGCTGTACTACTTCCTGGGCCGTGCGGTCATCCTGGACATGGCGGTGTCGATACTCATCGCCCTGGCCATGCTGGCCTTCATGGTCGGCGTGCGCGCTCCCCCAGGACGGGAGCGGCGCAACTACCTGTGGGCGTTCTACGTCCTAATGGCCCTGGCCACCCTGACCAAGGGCCTGATCGGCATCGTCATCCCGGGCATGGTGATCGCTGCGTGGATCGCGCTGCTGGGGGAATGGCGGCTGCTGAAGTCCATTTATCTGCCCTCGGGCCTGGCCCTGTACCTGCTGGTCGCTGCGCCCTGGCATATTCTGGTGAGCATCCCGAACCCGGAGTTCCCCTACTTCTATTTCGTGCAGCAGCACATCCTGCGCTATCTCACCACCATCGAGCAGCGCTACCAGCCGCCCTGGTTCTTCGTCCCCATCCTGCTGCTGGGCATGGTGCCTTGGACCGCGTTCTTCCCCCAGGCCCTGAAAGAGGCACTGCCGGCGCGCTGGCGCGAGCGCCAGGCGTACCGCGACAATCTGTTTCTGGTGCTGTGGGCCGCGCTGGTGTTCGTGTTCTTCTCCCTGTCCGACTCCAAGCTGGTGCCTTACATTCTGCCCGTGTTCCCGCCCCTGGCCCTGCTGGTGGGCCAGTGGCTGGCCGGGCTGGACGGGGTGACGCCCACTATGCGCCGGTCCATCGCGGTACTGTCGCTGCTGGCGCTCGCCGGCGCCGTCTACCTGGCCCTGCTGCCCCACGGGCTGGCGCACACGGACAGCACCCGGGAGTTCGTCCACGCCGCCGGAGACCGGCTGTACGTGGCCGCCGCGGCGCTGGGCCTGGCTGCCGTGGTACCCTATGCCCTGGCCCGCGCAGGCGCTCTGCAGGCAACCATCCTGAGCCTGGCGGTGCTGTACGGCGGCTTCAACATCGGTGTCAGCCACGCCCTGGTGGGCCTCGACCATAAGTGGTCCGTGAAATCCATGGCGGAGCTCATCAAGCCCCGGCTCAAGCCCGGTGACGCGGTCGCCACTTTCGAGAATTACTACCAGGACCTGCCGGTCTACCTCAAGCGCAGGATCATCATCGTGAACTGGAAGAACGAGCTGAGCTTCGGGGCGAAGTATCAGGACACCAGCGACTGGATGATCAGCACTGCCCGCTTCTGGAAGATGTGGAACAGCGACCGCCGGGTATACGTGTTCGCCAATGCCAGCTTGTACAGACGGCTGATCAGCAAAGCCCACGGGAACTATCGCGTGCTGGCCCGCAACCGCTACCGGGTGCTGCTCACCAACCGGCCGGGGCGCGCCGATACCGCCAACGGGCAAGGGCTGCCTGACCAGCCATGACCGAGGAGTTTCTGCCCTTCTCAAGGCCGTCGATCAGCCGCGAGGCCATCGAGGAAGTGGTCGCCTGCCTGGAATCGGGCTGGATCACCACCGGACCGCGGGTCAAACGCTTCGAGCAGGCCCTGGCGGACTACCTGGGCGCCCCCCATGTCCTGGCTCTGTCCTCGGCGACGGCCGGGCTTCACCTGGCCCTGGCCGCCCTGGACCTGCAGCCCGGCGACGAGGTGATCACCACGCCCCTGACCTTCGTGGCGACACTCAACACCATTGTGCTGGCGGGCGCCCGCCCCGTGCCGGTCGACATCGACCCGGCCACCTTGAACATGGATGTCACCGGCCTGGAGGCGGCGCTCACGCCGCGCACCCGGGCCGTTGTTCCGGTGCACTTCGCCGGACTGCCGGTGGATCTCGATGCCCTCTACGGGTTCGCGGGGGCCCATGGCCTGCGCGTGATCGAAGACGCCGCGCACGCCATCGGCGCGCAATACCGCGGCCAGCGGATCGGCGCCCGCGGCGACACCCAGGTGTTCAGCTTCCACCCCAACAAGAACATGACCACCGGCGAGGGCGGCGCGGTCGCCACCACCGACCCGGACATGGCCCACAGGATCGCCCTGCTGCGCTTCCATGGCATCGACCGCGAGGCCTGGAACCGGGACGGGCGCACGGGAAGCCCCCACTACGAAGTGGTCGTGCCCGGATACAAATACAACATGATGGACATCCAGGCGGCCCTGGGCATCCACCAGCTCGGCGAGCTGGAGGGGTTCATCCAGCGCCGCACCGAGCTGGCCGAACGCTACAACACCTTGCTGGCCGACTGGCCGGCGCTGACGCTGCCGGGGAAAGCCGGCTACCCGCACCGGCACGCCTGGCACCTGTACACGCCGCTGATCAATCCCGATGCGGCGGGCATGGACAGGGACGGGTTCGTCGAAGCCATGAAGGCGCGGGGTATCGGAACGGGCATTCATTATCGCGCCGCGCACCTGTACCCCTGTTACCGGGAACGTTTCGGATTCAAGTCCGGGGATTTCCCCCATGCCGAGACGGCCGGCGAACGAATCGTGAGCCTGCCCCTGTTCCCCGGCATGAGCACATCCGATCAGGACCGGGTGGTTGCGGCCATGGCTGAACTCTTTGCAGAGCGGTGATCCATGACTCCGTACCTAAGCGTCGTCATACCGGTGTACAACGAGGAGGAAAACCTCCCTGCACTTTTCGAGCGCCTGACCAGGACGCTGGACGATTTCGACAAGCCGTACGAAATCCTGTTTACCAACGACGGCAGCCGCGACCGTTCGGGCGTGCTGCTGGCCGGCTTCCATGACCAGCGTCCGTCCCAGGTGAGGGTCATCGAGTTCAACGGCAACTTCGGCCAGCATCAGGCCATCATCGCCGCCTTTGAACGGGTAAGGGGCGAGGTGGTGGTGACGCTGGACGCCGACCTGCAGAACCCCCCCGAGGAGATACCCCGGCTGGTGGCGGCCATCGCCCAGGGCCACGACGTGGTGGGCGGGTATCGACGCGACCGCCAGGACAGCCGCTTCCGGCGCTACGCCTCGCGCCTGGTGAACAAGGTTCGTGAGAGCACCACCCACATCCGCATGCGGGACCAGGGCTGCATGCTGCGGGCCTACAATCGCAGCATCGTCGACTACATCGTCCGCACCGGGGAGCGCTCCACGTTCATTCCGGCGCTGGCCCTGAGCTTTGCCAGCAATCCGACCGAGCTGGAGGTGGCCCATGCCCCGCGGGCGGCCGGCACATCCAAGTACAGCCTCTACCGGCTGATCCGGCTCAACTTCGACCTCATGACCGGCTTCAGCCTCGTGCCCCTGCAGCTGTTCACGATGCTGGGCATCGGCATCGCCATGCTCAGCGGGTTGTTCGTCTTCTATCTGTTCATACGCCGCCTGGTGGTAGGCCCCGAGGCCCAGGGGGTATTCACGCTGCTGGCCATCCTGTTCTTCCTGGTGGGCATCGTGATCTTCGGGCTGGGGGTCATCGGCGAATACGTCGGGCGCATCTACGAGCAGGTACGCAACCGCCCGGGTTTCATGATCCGCTCCGTCCTCGAGAAGCTCGATGAATGACCCCCACGGACCGCGCATCGTAGCCTTCGCCTACCAGGAAGTGGGCTACGTGTGCCTGCAGACGCTGATCCGGCGCGGCGCCAACGTCGTGGCCGTGTTCACCCACCGCGATGCCGAGGGCGAGAACATCTGGTTCCGGTCCGTGGCCGGACTGGCCGCGGACCACGGCATCCCGGTGCACCTCCCCGACGGGCCGGACCCGGCGACGGTGCGGCGTCTCTCCCCCGACCTGATCCTGTCCTTCTATTACCGCGATCTCATCGGCGAGGAAATCCTCGCCCTGGCCCCCCTGGGCGCCTTCAATATGCACGGCTCGCTCCTGCCGCGCTACCGGGGACGGGCGCCGGTGAACTGGGCGGTGGTGCGGGGCGAACCGGAAACGGGCGTGACTCTGCATCACATGACGGCGCGCGCCGACGCCGGCCCCATCGTCGACCAGGAAGCGGTCCCAATCGGCCCCCGCGACAGCATACGCGTGGTCTACGAGCGCGTCGTCGCGGCGGCGGCCGCGGTGCTGGACCGCCAGTTGGCCAACCTGCTGGCGGGAACCGCGCCCGCCCGGCCCCAGGACGAATCCCTGGCAACCTACTGCCGCGGGCGCACACCCGAGGACGGGCGCATCGACTGGAACGCCCCGGCCCGGGAGGTGTTCAACCTCATCCGCGGCGTCACCCACCCCTATCCCGGCGCATTCACCCTGGCCGACGGACGGCGCCTTTACATCTGGTGGGGGCGGCCGGAGCAGACCCACGACGACGCCCCCGGGCGCGTCACCAGTATCCAGCCGCTGCGGATCGCCTGCGGGCAGGGCAGTCTGCAGGTCGATTCCCTGCAGTGGGAAGGCGCCTGCGCGCAGCGCGCCGACGACTCCACCCATGGCCTGTATGTGGGCCAGCAGCTCGGCGCAGCGGGCACCCATCATTGATTACCCCCCGGAGGGCGAAATGGCACTCAAGATCCTGATTCTCGGCGTCAACGGCTTCATAGGCAGCAGCCTCACCCAGCGCATCCTCTGCGACACGGACTGGGAAGTGTTCGGGATGGACATGGCCTGCGACAAGCTGGACGAATCCCTCGGTGATCCGCGGTTCCATTTCATGGAAGGTGACATCACCATCAACCGGGAATGGATCGAGTACAACGTCAAGAAGTGCGACGTCGTGCTGCCCCTGGTGGCCATCGCCACCCCGGCCACCTACGTCCAGGACCCGTTGCGGGTGTTCGAACTCGACTTCGAGGCCAACCTCGATATCGTTCGCAAGTGCGTGCACTACGGCAAGCGCGTGCTCTTCCCCTCCACCTCCGAAGTCTACGGAATGAGCCCCGACTCGCCGTTCGACGAGGAAAGCTCCAACCTCGTACTGGGCCCCATCCACAAGCAGCGCTGGATCTATTCGTGCTCCAAGCAGCTTCTGGACCGGGTCATCTACGCCTACGGGCAGAAGCACGGGCTGCGCTTTACCCTGTTCCGCCCCTTCAACTGGATCGGCCCGAAACTGGACGACATTCTGGAGCCCAAGGAGGGCAGTTCCCGGGTGCTGACGCAGTTCATGAGCAACATCCTGCACGGCAAGGACATACTGCTGGTGGACGGCGGCAGCCAGCGGCGCAGCTTCACCTACATCGACGACGGCATCGATGCCCTCATGCGGATCATCGAAAACCACGACGGCTGCGCCGACGGGCGCATCTTCAACATCGGCAACCCGGCCAACGACGTGTCCGTGCGGGAGCTGGCGGAGACGCTGCTGCGGCTGGTGGCCGAATATCCGGGCTTCGCCGAGCGTGCGGAGGCGGTGAACCTTATCACCACCGAGTCGGAAAACTACTATGGCGCAGGCTATCAGGACATCATGACCCGGGTGCCGTCCATCGAGAACGCCACCCGGCATCTGGGATGGAAACCCGCCATAGACCTGGAAGGCGCCCTGCGCAAGACCCTCGACTA
>DATFLG010000059.1:0-17707 GCA_035267985.1 Gammaproteobacteria bacterium
GCGCGAACTCCAGGGCATGAGCTACGAACAGATCGCCGTGTCCATGGGCTGCCCCATCGGCACCGTCCGCTCGCGAATCTTTCGGGCGAGGGAGGCCATCGACCAGAGCCTGCGCCCGCTGCTGGCGCCGGAACCCGAACCCGCGGACGGCGACCGGGCGGAGGCTGGGGCCGACGACTCAAGGACCACCGAGCTGCGCCCGACCCGGGGCCGCACCCGCTGGGTGCGCTATGCCATGGGGCTGGTACTGGCTACCTCACTGGCGGCCCTGTGGGGGCCGGGTGCAGCGCCCATCCGCCATCCGGCACCCGTGACGGCCGCCCGGCACATCGCCGGCCCCCACACTCCCCACATGAAGCACCCGACCCTGGCCTGCTGAAGGCCGGACCCCGGCGGAGCCGCTGCGCGTCGGCGCGGCGGCTCCGGACCGGCCCTGCCGCCCCCGACCCTCCCCACAACCGTCCCCACAACCGCCTCGCCGCACCCCTGACCGACGCGCTTTGATCTGAGTCAAGGCGAATATCTGCATATTCTTATTTGCTATTACTCACCACCGGCGCCTGACGGCAGTTGAAGTCCCGGTGGATTTTTTAGCTTCTTTAACATGGATTTTATCTACATGTTCAAGAAGCCCGTGCCCCTGGCCCGGCGCGGCCTTCACAACCAGACAACAGCGAGGTGATCCATGGCAGACAGCGCATCCGCCGGCACGCGGCCCCCTGACGAGGCGGCCCTCGCGTCGGATCCGACCATCCGCGCCCTGAAGTGGGCCCTGGTGATCACGCTCGTGGTCACGGTGGGGATACTGATCTACGGCACCTTTGCCACCTACCGGATGGCCCCCAAGAAGCCCGATCGCTTCGTCACCGCCGACGGGACGACTGTCATGACCGGGGGTGACATCGTCGAGGGGCAGGCGGCGTTCCAGAAGGCCGATCTGATGGACTACGGCAGTCTCTACGGGATGGGCTCCTACTACGGAGAAGACTACACCGCCACCTATCTGAAGAGCCTCGGCCGGGAAGTCAACGACGTGCTCGCCCGACAACAGACGGGCAAGGCCTTCGCCGACCTGTCGGCGGCCCGCCAGTATGAAATCCGGGGCAAGATGCAGCGAATGCTCCAGGGTCTCGTTCTGGAAGGTCACAACGCGGTCCTCCCGGCACCGGTGGCGACGGCGGTCCGGCATCTGAAGGCCCGCACCGTCAAGGAGGTGCGCAGCAACAACTTCGCGGCCGGGTGGACCCGGGCGCAAAGCCTGACGCCCGCCGAGGCGGACAAGCTCGCAGACTTCCTCATCTACAGCGCCTTCACGACGGTGGCCCACCGCCCCGGCACGGACTACTCCTACACCAACAACTGGCCCTACGAGCCGTCGGTGGGCAACACCCCCACCACGGGCACCTTCGTCTGGACCTGGGTGTCCATCGCCTGGGTGCTGTTCGGCACCGGCGTGGTGATCTACATCTTCTACCGCTTCATCCACCGGGAGGACGGCGACCCCAAGGAAGTGCTGCTCAAGGGCTTCCCGACGCTGACCGAAAGTCAGCGCAAGACCGGTAAATATTTCCTGACCGTGGCGGCCCTGTTCCTGCTGCAGATCGCCGCCGGCAGCCTCATGGCTCATGACTATTCCGACCGGGTGTACTTCTACGGGCTGAACCTCAATACCCTGCTGCCCTTTCCCTTCCTGCGCAGCCTGCATACCCAGCTGCCCATCCTGTGGATCGGCCTTGCCTGGATCGGGGCCGGCCTGTTTCTGGGGCCGTTCATCGGAGGCCGCGAGCCCAGGCACCAGGGCCTGCTGGTGGACCTGCTCTATGTCGCGACGGTCGTGGTCGCGGTGGGCGGCCTGTTCGGGGACTACGCCGGCATCAAGGGGTGGTTCCACGGCCACAGCTGGTTCTGGTTCGGCAACCAGGGGCTGGCCTACCTGGAGCTGGGCCGGGCTTTCCAGATCGGGTTGTTCGCCGGCCTCGCCATCTGGAGCGTGCTGGTGGGGCGGGCCATGTGGCCGGCCCTCAAGGCCCGCAAGGGATGGCTCAGCGTCGAGCACCTGGTGCTCTACAGCACCATCAACATCGCGGTGCTCTATGTGTTCGGCATGATTCCCATCCACTGGATCAACAGCTCGTTCACCATCGCCGACTTCTGGCGCTGGTGGGTGGTTCACCTGTGGGTGGAGCAGGCCTTCGAGCTGTTCGTGGTCGCCATCACCGGCTACCTGCTGATGGCCATGGGGCTGGTGTCCAGGCGGCTGACGCTGCTGGCCATCCTGTTCGAAGTGGTGCTCATCTTCCTCGGCGGTGATGACGGCGTGGGCCATCACATGTACTGGGTGGGCGAGCCCGGCATGTGGATTCCCATCGGCAGCCTGTTCTCCTACATCGAGGTGCTGCCCCTGGTGCTGCTGGTGGTGGATTCGCTGATCGAGCAGCGTCGCCTGATCCAGAGTCAGCCGCACTTCCCCCACCGGGTGGCCTACCTCTACATCCTGGGATCGGCGTTCTGGAACTTCATGGGCGCCGGCGTGTTCGGAGGCGGTCTGATCAACACCCCCCTGGTGAACTACTACGAGCACGGCACGTTCCTGACGCTCGGACACGCCCACACGGCCCTGTTCGGCGCCTTCGGGCTCATCGCCATCGGGCTGGTGTACTTCGTGCTGCGCTATTTCGTGGGCGAGCGACGCTGGAGCGACGCCCCGGGAGTGTGGGCCTTCTGGCTGTTCAACGCGGGACTGGGGCTGTGGCTGGTGCTCAACTTCTGGCCCGTGGGCTTCGAGCAGCTGGCTGCGGTCTACGACCACGGCTACGCCTATGCCCGCAGCCTGGCCTTCTACAACAGCACCGAACTGTGGCAGTGGCTGCGCATGCCCGGGGATATCGTATTCGCCGCCGGCGCGGTGCTGATGGCGGCCGACTTCGTCGTCAAGCTGGGCCCCCAGTGGGTACGGTCCCGAGGGTACCAGGGCGCTGCTGGCGCCCTGGGCGCCGAATCCGCCCGCTGAAGCCAGTGAGACCCGTTCAGGGACCGCCGGCGTCTCGGGCACCCGCCCGGCGCCGGCAGTCCCCCACCAACCGGAGAGGTAGCATGTCTCGACACACTGTTGTGCTGGGGGTCGCAGCCACCGTGCTCACGGTCGCCGCCTCCACCTGGGCTTCCATCGCCATCCCCACCCGCGACCACGCCGCAGCGCGCCGCCAGGTGACCGCGGTTCTCGCCGCGTTCACCCCCACCGGCACCGCCGCGGGCCCATGTCCGGCCGCCGGCCGGATACCCGATTCCCCCTACGTCGGGGGCACGAGGGTGAATTCCCGGACCTGTACGGTGACCCTGCGGCTCAAGCACAAGGCCCCGGTGCAGCGCGCTCTGCGCGGTGCCGAGCTGACCCTCAGGTTCGGGCGTGGGCCCGGGGGCGGCCATCCCGGCTGGCGGTGCACGGCGCGGGACGGCGCAGGGGCGTCCCAGGCGGACTTCCCCGCCCGCTGCAGCTACCGCGCGCCCCGGCCTCTGCTCTGAACACGAGCCTCCGGAGGAAGCCGGCCGGCTACCGGGAGCGCCGCCGGCGGCGACGCTTTCCGGGCCGGCCCACCGCGGACCGCAGGGTCCGGCTCACAGCGCCTCGGACGGGGCCACCGGCCAGTCGAACTCCACGTAAAGGGTCGAGGCCTCCTCGTCGGGCAGCTTCTGGGCATCCTCGACGGAAAGTTCCCTTTCCGCCTGCCCCGGATCGCCACTGGCCCGGTGCAGGCCCAGGTGATGGGCTTCGGCGTAGTGCACCGCATCGTGGCCCCAAAGACGGACTCTGGACATGAACGCTCCCTCCGTGCGGTCCTGTCAGGCTGATCCGGGCCCGCGCAGCGGCAGCGGGCCCGGCTCCTCTCAGTCTCCAGCCTAGCACCGGCCCGGGGTGGCCGCCGCGGCTGCGGCGACGGATCGCGCCCGGGCGTGATCTGGATCAAAGCCGGCCGGGGTGGCCGGGGATAGACTGTCGCCGTCCATTTTCAATAAGAACAAGGAGGTCCGTAGTGAGCCATGAAGCCGTCTGGAATCTCGCCCGGCACCTGGGGCTGCGCTGCTCCATGCGGGACAGCAAGCTGAGCGTGATCCGCGCCATCCAGGCCCGGGTGGGCCATCCTCCCTGCTGCGGAACCGACGACAGGCTCGGTTGCAGGGCCGGCGCCTGCCGATGGCGCCACGACTGCCAGAAACCCATCGCGATATGGCGGCGCTGAGGCGCCCGCCTCCTCCCCGCCGGCTCGAAATATACTCATTCAGATCATCCAGATATTGACTTCCCGGGCCGGGCCCGCCAATGTGAGCCCCGCAACGTCAACGCGCGGTCAAACCGGGGCCACCCCGCCACGGCCTTTCCGCGCGCGGCGCTGACGCACGCGCCCGGCAGCCACCGGCCCCCAGGGCTGACCCGCTGCGGGTTTCCGCTCACGGACGGGTACCTATAATTAGGGCGGTCACCGCCTGACGGCCGGCTGTCAGGACCGGCCCGGCCGGGGGGCCGGCGACCACCGGCTGCCGTGGGCACAGCGCCCGGACCGCCAACTCGGCGGACAGGCATCACGCGTACCGCAATTCCCCTTCATGGCGAAGGGCGAAGGAGGAGCAATACGATGAGCGAAGACAACGATCAGAAGAAACCCAAATCGGGTATTGTTCGGCGCGACTTCCTGAAAGCCGGGGCCGGCGTCGCCGGCGGCCTGCTGCTCTCCGGAGGCCTGGGCTTCAGCCGCCTCGCCCAGGCGGCCAAGAGCTACCCGGCGATCGGGAACTACCCGGCCGGGATCCAGGGGAGCAGCGTGTTCATGGGCATTGCGGTGCCCCGCACCGGTCCCTACTCGGCCCAGGGTGAGGACGAGATCAAGGGCTACCAGCTGGCCATCGACCACATCAACAAGGGCACGTCCCTGGCGAAGGCCTACGCACCGGGAATGAACAAGGGCATGCTGGGCAAGACCATCGAGTTCGGCATCGCCGACAACCAGACCAAGCCCAATGTCGCCGTGCAGGCCATCTCGAAGTTCATCAGCGACAAGAAGGCCATGATGGTCACCGGCAGCGTCAGCTCCGCAGTCGCCATCGCCGCCGGTAAGCTGTGTGACCGTGAGCGCACCATCTACCTGCCGGCCATCACCGGCTCCAACGCCACGACCGGCAAGGACTGCCAGCGCTACAGCTTCCGCGCCTGCCACTACGCCTATACCGCCTCCAAGGCGCTGGCGCCGGTCATCAAGGACGCCATCGGCTCGGGTAAGAAGGTCGCGTATCTGACACCGGACTACACCTACGGCCACTCGGTGTACAACTCCATGAAGGAGTTCACGGAGGCCCAGGGCTGGACCACGGTGAACAACCAGCTGCCGCCGCTGGGCACCTCGGACTTCAGCACCTACCTGCTGAACATCGCCAACAGCGGCGCCGACGTGCTGGTCAACATCTGCTTCGGCCGCGACGCAGTCATCTCCACCAAACAGGCCAAGCAATTCGGTCTGCTCGACAAGATGACCCTGGTCATGCCCTACATGGCCCCGTTCTTCGCCGACGAAGTGGGCGCCGACCTGCTGCAGGGCGTCTACGGCACCACGGAATTCTGGTGGACTCTGGCCGAGAAGAACGACATGGCCAAGGCCTTCGTGGACGACTTCGAGAAGCGCAACGGCCGCAAGCCGGGCTGGTCGGCCCACATTGCCTTCCTGCAGACCATGCTGTGGGCCCGGGCGGTCCAGGACGCCGACACCTTCCATCCGCCGACCGTGGTGGGTCAGTACGAGAAAGGCAACACCATCCAGACCGATATCGGTGACGTGCATTGGCGCGCCGGCGATCATCAGCTGGTACGCCCGGTGTACATCATCCGTGGCAAGAAGCCTTCCGACATGCGCAACAAGGAAGACTACTACGACATCGTGGAAGGTGTCCCCGGTGAGAAGGTGATGCCGCCGCTGTCGAAGTTCGGCTGCAAGCTCGGCCCCGTAAGCTAGCCGACGAGGGAAAAGCACGTGAGCATGCCCAGTCTGCCGTTGTTTTTGTCCCAGTTGTTCAATGGGCTGGCCACCGGCCTGCTGCTGTCGCTGATCAGCGCCGGTCTGACCATCATTTACGGCACGCTGGGCGTGCTCAACCTCGCCCACGGCGCCCTGTTCATGGTGGGCGCCTACGCGGGCTTCATGGCCCTGCAGTGGACCGGGTCCTTCGTGCTGGCCATTGTCGGCGGAATGATCGGCGCCCTGCTCGTCGGCCTGCTCATGGAACGGGTCATCGTCCGTTATTATTACCAGCGCCCCCCGGAGGATCAGATCCTGGTCACCTTCGGCATCGGCATCGTGATTACCGAGCTGGTCCGCCTGATCTTCGGCGGCATCGCCAAGCCGGTACCCGTCCCCTCCTGGGGCGAGGGCATTACCCGACTGGGCTTTCTGTTTTATCCGAACTACCGCATCCAGATGATGATCTTCGTGGCGGTAGCGCTTCTTCTTCTTTATCTTTTGCTCTACAAAACCCGCATCGGTATGATCGTGCGCGCGGGAATCGAAGACAGCCTGATGGTGAATATGCTGGGCATCAACGTCTATCGCATATTCCTGCTGGTCTTCGGGATCGGCGCCATGACCGCGGGCTTTGCCGGCATCGTCAACGCGCCCATCCTGGCGGTCACACCCGATATGGGCGAACCCTTCCTGGTCATGTCCTTCGTCGTCGTCGTCATAGGTGGCGTGGGCTCGTTCCCCGGCGCCATTATCGGCGGCATTATCGCCGGTGAAATCATCAGCATGACTTCCATGTTCAGCTCCGCCTACTCGCACGTGACGTTGTTCGCGATCATGGCGGTGCTGCTGGCAGTACGTCCCCAGGGACTGTTTGGCATTGAGGGCCGCGAATGATCCTGAGCAGACTCGCCCGCTACAGCGGCGGGCGGCCCTGGGTGGCCGAACTCATCACACTGATCGTGCTTCTCCTGTGTCCCGTGGTACTGCCTTTGCTGGGCGTGAGCGCGGATATCGCCAGCCGCATCCTGATCTGGGGCCTGTTCGGTCTGGGCTTCGACATCCTGTTCGGCTACACCGGACTGCTGTCGTTCGGCCAGGCGGCGTTTTTCGGCACGGGCGGTTTCGTCGCGGCGTTTCTGCTGACCCAGACGGGATTGCAGGACGACGTGTTCCTGTCGCTGATGATCGGCATGGTGGCGGCCATGGCCGCGGGGGTCGTGGTCGGTTTTTTCACACTGCGGCGCAGCGGAATCTATTTCGCCATGATCACCCTGGCCTTCGCCGAGATGTTCCACTTCCTGGAGCTCTCGCCCCTGTCTGCCTGGACCGGCGGGGAAAACGGCCTGACCGGCGTACCCATGCCCATCGTGGGTTTCGAGAACTGGCATATCCAGATCAGCTCCGGCTGGTCCCTCTACGGCTACATTGCGGCGTTCTTTTTCGTCGGCTACGTGATCGCCCACCGCATCGTGCTGTCGCCTTTCGGCCAGGTGCTCACGGCGCTGCGGGACAACACCCCCCGGGCCCTGGCCACCGGCCACTCGGTGCGCAAATACAAGCTGGCGGCTTTCGTCATCGCCGCCGGCTACGGCGGCATCGCCGGCGGGCTGCTCGGCGTGCTGCAGTCCTACATGCCGCCCGATGCGGTCGCCTTCCACACCTCCGGCCAGCTGGTGATGCAGAGCATCATCGGCGGGGCGGGTACGCTGTTCGGCCCTCTGGTCGGCGCCGCGCTGTGGCTGGGCATGCAGGACTCCCTGCAGGATGTCCCGGCCATCGCCTCGGCCTGGATGCTCATCCTGGGCATCGTGTTCGTCATCCTGATCACGGTCTTCCGCCAGGGTATCCTCGGCGCGGTCCGGCAGATCTTCGTGGCCCGCGTGCCGGAGGCCGCTCAGGCCAAGACGGAGCTCTCGGCCGAAATCACCCGCCGCCACCACGTCACGGGCGTGCCTGACGAGCATACCAACCTGGACGAGGTGCCCGACCACTTCATTCGCTCCGACGTGAGCGCGCGCCAGCGCGAGCTGATGATCGTGCCCAAGGGCGAGGCCTCCGACGGGGCGGCCCTGTCCTGCACCCACCTGACCAAGCACTACGGGGGCATCTGCGCCTGCGAGGACATCACAATGTCCATCCCCGAGGGTCAGCTGCGCGGCATCATCGGCCCCAACGGCGCGGGCAAGAGCACCTTCTTCAAGATGCTGGCCGGCGAGGTCGTTCCGACCTCGGGTCATGTATTCCTTCACGGTGCCGATGTCACCGGCCTGGGCGTGACCGCCGTCTCCCAGCTCGGCATGAGCAAGAGCTATCAGATCAACGAGCTCTTCTCGAAGCTGACCGTGGCACAGAACCTGGCCATTCCCGTGCTCGCCCGCGTACGGGGGGAGTTTCGCCCCGACATGCTCAAGTCAATGGACAAGGTGCCGGGGCTGCACGGGCAGATCGAGGCCACGCTGGAGATGGTGAATCTCGAAGCACGAGCCGATGTCCCGGTAACCGAGCTCGCCTACGGCGAGAAACGCCGCCTGGAGATCGGGCTGGCCCTGGCCAATGCGCCGAACGTGCTGCTGCTGGACGAACCCCTGGCAGGCATGAGCCCGAGGGAGCGGGCGGACACGGTCAAGCTGCTCAAGCAGATCCGCAGCGGGCGCACGCTGGTGGTGGTGGAGCACGACATGGATGCCATGTTCGAGCTGGCCGAGTACATCAGCGTGCTGCAGGAAGGCCGCCTGCTGGCCGAGGGCACACCGCAGGAAATCAAGAATGACCAGCGTGTCCAGGACGCCTACCTGGGAGGCATGGAAGAGGTATGAGTCTGCTCGAGATTGACAAGATCAACAGTTATTACGGCGACTCCCATGTGCTTTTCGACCTCTCCATGCGGGTCGACGAACACGAAGTGGTCGCGCTGCTGGGACGCAACGGCGCCGGCAAAAGCACGACCCTCAAATCCCTGATGGGCGCGGTCAAGCCCCAGGACGGCGTGGTCAGGTTCGACGGCCACGACATCCGCGGCCTGCCGCCTTACGAGATCGCCCGGCTGGGCATCCAGCTCGTGCCGGAGGAGCGGCGCATCTTCGGCAGTTTGAACGTCGAGGAAAACCTGCAGCTCGCCGCGCTGAGCGCACCGAACGCCTGGTCGCTGGAGAAGATCTACGAGTACTTTCCGCGCCTCCAGGAGCGCCGCCGCAGCCGCGGGACGGACCTCTCCGGCGGCGAGCAGCAGATGCTCGCCATCGCGCGGGCGCTGATCCGCGACGCCCGGCTTATCCTGCTGGACGAACCCTTCGAGGGCCTGGCGCCGATTATTGTCCAGGACCTGCTCGGCGTGGCGCGCCAGCTGGCCGAGGAAGGACGTACCATCATCATCGTTGAGCAGAACGTGGCCGCCGCCCTGTCCATCGCCCAGCGGGTCTACATCATCAACAACGGCCACATGGTCTACGAAGGCACGCCGACGGAGCTGCACGAGCAGCCCGAGATCATGCACGAGTACCTGGGGGTCTAGACCCGGGTTCGGCTTGCGGCTTTCGCAGGCGCATGCCGTGGTCAGGGACGCCTGACGGCCGTCGTTTCCAGCTGAAGGAACAGGGGGTCGTCGGCCGCGTGCTCCGGCTCATCCTGCTCTCCCCGGCCCGGGAGCAACAGCACCGCCAGCATGCCCACCACGCTGAGCAGCCCCAGGGCGCCCCAGGCACCGCTGTGGCCCAGGGACAGGGCGTGCATCGCGCAGCCGATCATGGTCACGGCCAGCCCCGCCGCCACCGTGGCGGTGGCCAGCACACCCATCAGTGCCCCGTCGCTGCCGGCCGGCAGCAGAGGGCCCAGGAACTGAAGAGTCAGACCCACCGCGAACGCGGCACGGGTTCCAGGGGTAAGGGTCTTCATGGCAGGCCTCCCGACGCTTTATTTTTTCCGTGATTGTAGCCCGAACCCGGGCCGGGGCCGCAGCACCGGGAGCCGTCCCGTGTCAGCCATTGCCGCCAGTTGATGTAGGGCGCCCGGCCATCTGCTGCAGCGGCTGTCGGAGAACCGGCCGGTGCGGAGCCCACCCGGCCATGGGCCGGCCCCCTGATCGTTCTTCTACGGAGAACAACTATTTCTCCCCGAGGCTGTTTATTCAGGCTGAACAGACGACCAGACTGGTCCCTGCCCACGGCCCACTGGCCGCCAGAGACGGGAGCCTGACCATGAACACCCTGTCCAAAGACATCCTCACCGCACTGGGCCGGATCCTGCTGGCTCTGATCTTCATTTTCGCGGGCTTCTCAAAGCTCCACGCCTACCACCAGACCGCCGCCTACATGGCCGCCCACGGACTGCCGGCGGCGCTGCTGCCGGCGGTGATCGCTCTGGAGCTGGGGGGCGGCATCGCCCTGGCCCTGGGGCTGTTCACCCGGTTCGCGGCCGCCCTGCTGGGCCTGTTCTCCATCGCGGCCATCGCGATCTTCCTGCTGCCCCCGGCCGGGGAACAGGGCCTGATCCTGGTGCTGGCGGAAACCGCCATGGTGGGCGGGCTGCTGGACTTTGCCGCCCGCGGCGGCGGCCGACTGGGCCTGGACGGGCTGCGCGCCACCCGCAAAGCCCGCTGAGCCGGATGCCCGGCCCCGATCCGCGTCCGGGGCGCGGTTTCCGGGAGGGAGGCGGTCTGCTAAAATAGTTCGGTACCTATTAAATCGCTAGCGAACCAATTTACCCCGGATCAGCATGGTTGTTCAGGACAAACGGGCCCGGTTTCTGGTGACCGCCGTGGTCATGGTGGCGGCCATCATGCAGATACTGGACACCACCATCGTGACCGTCGCCCTGCCCCATATGCAGGGACAGCTGGGAGCGAACCGCGAGCAGATCGGCTGGGTCCTGACCAGCTATCTCATCTCCTCGGGCATCTTCATGCCCCTGACCGGGTTCATGACCGACCGCTTCGGACAGCGGACCTACCTCATGGTCAGCATCGCCGGGTTCACGGTGGCCTCGATACTGTGCGGGCTGGCGGCGAATCTGGACCAGATCGTGCTGTTCCGCCTGGCCCAGGGTGTGGCCGGCGCCGGGCTGGTGCCCACCGCTCAGGCGATTCTCGTCAACGCCTATCCGACCGAGGAGCGGGGACGCGCCATGGCCATATTCGGCGTCGGCGCCATGGTGGGTCCGATCATGGGGCCGACCCTCGGCGGCTACCTCACCCAGATACTGAACTGGCGCTGGACGTTCTTCATCAATGTGCCCGTGGGCCTACTGGCCCTGGCGGGCGCCTGGTGGTTCGTGCCGGATACGGAAAAGCGCGAGCGCCATCCCGACTGGATAGGATTCGCATTCCTGGCGGTGGCGGTTTCTGCCATGCAGTTCGTACTGGATCGCGGCCAGCAGGACGGCTGGTTCAGCTCCCATGTGATCCAGGTCTCGGCGCTGCTGAGCGTGTTCGGATTCGCCTGCCTCATCCTTCGCAACTGGGAAATGGGCAGGCATGCCGTTTTCCGCCTGAGCGTATTCCGGGACCGCAACTTTGCCGCTTCCACCCTGGTGCTTGCCCTGTTCATGTTCAGCATGTACGGTGTGCTGGCCCTGCAGCCGATGATGCTCGAATCGTTTCTCGGCTACCCGGCGTTCACCACCGGGCTGGCGCTGGCGCCCCGGGGGGCGGCCTCCATGCTCTCCATGTTCCTGGCCGGGCGGCTGGTCAACCGGCTGGGCGCTCGTCCGTTGATCGTGACCGGCCTGGCCTGCGTGTTCTTCGGCACCCTGGTCACCGCCTACTACACGCCCCAGGTGGACGTGTGGTGGGTCGTCTGGCCCATTCTGTTCCAGGGATTCGGCCTGGGCCTGGTGTTCGTACCCTTGGCAACGGTTTCGTTTTCCACCCTGCCGCCGGCGGAAGCCGCCGAGGCCGCCGGTGTTCGCCAGCTGGCGCGGACCATCGGCGGATCACTGGGCGTGTCCGTAGGCAGCGCCATCATGGCCGCCGAATCCCAGGCGGCCTGGAATCAGCTCGGCGGGCACCTGACGCCGTTCTCGACATCCGTCAGCACCCTGATGGAGCGGCTTCACCTTCATCACGGGGCCGGCGCGGTGCTGGGCCGTCTGCTGGGTTACCAGGCAGGATTCCAGGGAATCCTGGACGCCTTCTATGTCATGGGCTGGAGCATCGCCCTGGGCCTGCCCCTGCTGCTGCTCATCAGGAAAGGGGCCGGCCAGGTGCGGCCGTCCGAGCCGGTGGAGACATGACGCGGCGGGGCGACGCCCGCCCGGAGAACCGGATGCAGGAGAGCGAGCAACACGGCGATCAGAGTCTGGAACGTCTGGGTCAGCTGCTCGGAGAAACCGCGCGGGCCTGGCGGCACGCCCTGGATCGCAGGCTGCGCCCGATGGGACTGAGCGGCGCGCGCTGGCTGGTGCTGCTGCACCTGGCCCGTGCGCCGGAACCGCTCACCCAGAAGGCGCTTGCCCACCGGGTGGGGATCGAAGGGCCGACCCTGGTGGGTCTGCTGGACCGCATGGCGGCCGACGGCTGGGTGGAGCGCCGTCCCAGCGGCAGCGACCGGCGCAGCAAGAACATCCATCTCACAGCCCGCGCCCGACGCACCATCCCGCAGATCGAGGAGACGGCGGCGACCCTGCGCCGGGAGCTGCTCAGCGGCCTGTCCGACCGTGACTTGCAGATATGCATGAAGGTACTCACCCGCATACGCCAGGGCGCCGAGCAGGCCGAATGAAGATGCTGGGGACACTCATCGAACGCGCGCCGCTACGCCGGCGCCGTGGGCAAAGGAAGCGATCATGAAACGTTCATTGCGTTGGGGACTTGTTGGCGCAACGGCTGTTGCGGTGGCCGTGGGCGGCTATTTCTACTACCGCCACGGTGTACGCTATCCCGGTACCGACGACGCCTATGTCGCCGCCAACGTGGTCCACGTCACCACAGAGGTCACCGGACGCACCGTGGCGGTGCCGGTGAGCAACCAGGCCCTGGTGCACCAGGGGCAGCTGCTGTTCCGGCTCGATCCCCGTCCGTTCCGTTACCGGCTGCAGCAGGCTCAGGCCGCCCTGGCCCTTACCCGCCAGCGGGTGACCGCCGACGAGGCGGCCGTGCAGGCTGCCCAGGCGACGGTGCAGGACCGTCAGGCCCGGCTCGAAAACGCCCGGCGACGGTTCAAGCGCACCCAACGGATGGCGGCCCAGCATCTGCAGCCCCAGTCCGCTCTGGACGACGCGCGCACCGCCCTGGACAGCGCCAAAGCCGACCTCGCTCTGGCCAAAGCCAAGCTCAACCAGGCCCGCAAGGAGCTCGGCACCCCCGGGCAGCGCAATCAGCGCATCCAGCAGGCTCAGGCCCGGGTCCGCGAGTCGAAGCTGGATCTGGAGCACGCCAGCGTCCAGGCTCCGTGCACCGGACAGCTCTCCGGCGTGGGCCTGCAGGTCGGTGACATGGTCAACGCGGGCGACCCCCAGTTCGCGCTGGTATGCAGCAACCGCTACTGGGTGGAGGCCAACTTCAAGGAAACCGACATCACCCGGGTTCGCCCGGGCCAGATCGCCAGCATCTCCGTGGACATGTACCCCGGCCGGACCTTTCACGGCGTGGTGGAAAGCGTCAATCCCGCCAGCGGCACGGCGTTCTCCCTGCTGCCTCCCGAGAACGCCACCGGCAACTGGGTGAAGGTCACCCAGCGGGTACCGGTGCGCATCCTGGTGGTGGACGCCTCCCGGGACTATCCCTTGCGGGTGCAGACCAGCACCGAGGTCTCCATCGACACGGGCCCGGGCCCGCAGCCCTATGGACGAGCCCGGGGCCAGGTGTTGAGCAACACCGAGGCGGTGCAGCTGGCCCGCACCAAGGGCCTGGTGCCCGACCACGCCGCCGCCCATGTGCAACGCGGCGGCGCCGCCAGCCCGCCGGCCGATGCCGGGCGCCCCTGACCGACGGGACGGAGACGGTCGGGAAACGACGGGCTGCGATGAAGGGGAGCGCGTTTCCGGACCATCGAACAACACCTACGACCCGGCGGGCACAACCCGCAGACGGGGACGGGGAAACCGGGCACCCGGGGAAAGGAATGGCCGCCGGCTGCAACCGTTCCTCCGGGCGCCCGGCCTGACACCACGGCCCCGGTGACCGGGGTCGCGCCGTGGGTCATGGCAGCGCATCGAACAATGAACAAAGGAGGATGGACAATGAAATCCGTTATCGCCCTGCTGCTCGCCGCCGCCACCCTGGCACCCTTTGCCGTGCAGGCCGCCCCCGCCGCTCCCTGGGGCCACGCCCAGGCCCTGGATATCCAGTACCAGCCGCACAAGGTCGTATACGACGTGACCACCGGCAAGCGCGCGGCCCTGTCGGATGTTCTGGACAGGCTCGCCCTGCTGGACAAGCTCTACGGCGCCGATCCCTTCGCCGAGCGCATCGAGGTGGTCCTGCACGGCAAGGCGATCCCCTATTTCGCGCTGCGCAACTACGGCAAGTACACGGAGTTGATGAAACGCGCCGAAGGGCTGACTCAGAACGGCACCATCGTGTTTCGCATGTGCCAGGCCTCCGCCAGAGCCCACTACGGGCTCGACGCCGCAGACATTCAGGGGTTCGTGAAGATGGTGCCCATGGCCGATGCGGAAATCATCCGGCGCGAATCCCAGGGCTACGCTTACATGCGCTGAACGGCCCTGTCAGGACCCGGCTTTCGGCCCCGCCTCCTGGGCCTTCTTCTGCAGTGCGGCGATAAAGCCGTCCATGCCCTTCTGGCTGATCAAGTCATCGAAGCTGCTGCGGTAAGTGGTCACCAGACTGACACCGTCCACCACCACGTCATAGACCCGCCAGTCCCCGCCCTGGAGATGCAGTCGATAAATCATCGGGACCGGAGGACCGCCGCTGGTGTGGACCTGGGCGCGCAGGGTCACGTCCTGATCCCGGTCTCGCGCATGGACCGGCAGCCAGTGAATGTTGTCGCCACTGTATTCCAGCAGGGAGGTGGCGTAGGTGCGCACCAGCAGCCGGGTGAACGCATCCGTGATCTGCTGCTTCTGGCTGTGGTCGGCCCGGCGCCAATAGCGTCCCACGGCAAGCTGCGTCATGTAGGCGGCGTCCACATGGGGCAGCACTTTGTCATCCACCAACTGGTAGAGCTGATCATGGTGCTGGCGATAGCGCGCCTTGTCGGCGTTGATCGCCTTCATCACCTGGTCCGCGGTGGACTTGATCATGGAAGCCGCCGACTCGGGCGTGGGCTTCTGATCGGCCGCCGCCGGGCCCGCGACCAGCAGCATCATGCACAGTGCCATCCATCTAGCCATGGTTCTCCCCGCAAAGTCATACCGCAGTGTCTTTAGAGGCCAGTGTAGGACATGGCCGCAGGCGCCGGCAGGTCGAAAACCATACACCGGGAGAGCCAGGAGCGGGAAGCGTCAGCCGGCGTCCCTGAAGGCAGGGTAAAGGGAGTTGACATCATCGAGGCGCAGGCCCGCCTCCGGGGGCGCCAGAGTCCGGTAACGGCGCAGCTCCTGGTCCGACAAGGGGCCCATGCGCTGAACGAGCCCCGCCAGTCCCAACCCCTGCCGGGCGAGAAAGGCCAGGTAAGTGTGCCGCAGCACCTCCGCATCCACCTCTTCGGCCCGGGCCAGGCCGGCCCGGGCCGCGGCCTGTCGCACGACATCGTCCAGATCCGCGGCGGCAAGGCCCCGGCCCAGTGAATCCGACCATACCGGCACCCGTTCGGGAACGCCGCCATCGTCTTCGCGATGGCTGTCCCACAAAGCCTGCAGTGGGCCCGTCATGGCCACCCGGCGCTCGCCCGGCAGGTCAACGCGGGCGTGTTCGCCGTCCAGATCCGACCAGCGCAGCCCGGCGACCTCCGTTGCGCTGAGCCCGCTCAGGAGGCTGCCGATCAGCGCCCGGGTGCGCAGATCGCTGGCCTGCAGCAGTGCCCGCACCTCCGCCAGCCCCAGCTCCCGGGCCGCCGGCGCGTCCAGCACCGGCTGCGCCCCGTGGTCCTGCAGCCTGGCTGCGGGGTCGGCCGCCGGCGCTCCCAGTGGGCTGAGGGTATACACCGTCGGCCCCGGCCGCTCCGGCACCGGGCGGGCGGGGCGAGCGAGAAATTCCCATAGCCACACGCCCAGCAGCGCCACCGCCAGAGCCATGGCCAGGGAAAGACCGGCGTCACGCCGGTACGCCGGGCTGATCGGTTCCGTGGGGTACGAGGCCCGCTCCAGGACCCGTACCGCCGGCAGCAGGTCGGCCCGCCCCACCTGAAGCTGGACCACCCGGTCCTGGACGCTGTGGCGCATCCCTTCGAGCTGGTCCAGCTCGTCGCTCATGGTCTTGTACTGGGCCAGGCGGGCGCTGAAGTCCGAAGCGGTCTGCTTGTAGTGCTGGAGCTGCTGCTCGAGCTGGCTGACCACCTGCCGGGCGCTGGCCACCGCCTGGCGTGCCTCCGACAGGGCCGCCTCCTGGCTGGCCTTGCGACGGGCGCGCAGCTGGGTCTGCACCAGGTGCAGTCGTTTCTTCAGGGCGATCGCGTCCTGGTCCAGGGCCATGTACTGGTCCGTGTAACGCTGCCGGTAATCCGACAGCTCACCCTGCAGGTCCGCGGCGCGCTGTTCCAGGGCGTCCAGGCCCCGCTGGTCCTGTTGACGGACCATGGGTTCGCCCCGGGCGAGGGCGGCCCTCAGGGCGGCCCGGTGGGCCTTGGCTTCCGCCAGGTCGGAGTTGGCCTTGTCCAGGGAGTTGTTGAGGCCCTTGAGCCGCGCCAGAGCGCGATTCTCGTCCCGCTTGATGGATACGATATCGTACTGCTGGCGAAAGGCATCCAACTGGGTGCGCTTGGCCGCAATGCGCTTCTGCAGCGCCGTCAGCTGCTCCTGCAGCCCGGTGGCCGTGGCGCTCGAGTCCTGGCGCTGGGCGCGCTTGTAGGCGGCCAGATAGACGTCTATCCAGTCATTGACCATCACGGGCAGCAGATGCCGGTCGGACCCGTGGGCCTGCAGCTGCACCATGTTGGTCCCGTTGAGAGGCACCACCTTCAACATGTCCCGCAGGTCGCCCACCGACGCCGGAAAGGCGCCGGTGGGCGGATCGGCCGCCTTCAACCGGTCGAACAGCGCCGACAGGATGGACTGCCCGGCCAGCAGCTGGCTCTGGACGGCCGGGCTGCCGCCCGCCGCGGCACCGGGATCCGAGACGGCCGCGGCCGGTCGCACGGCCGTCTGCCCGGAGGCGGGGACGGCTGCGGCCGCGGCCGGCGCCGAGGGCTGGACCAGCAGCAGGGTGGCGGTGCTGCGGTAGACCGCCGGACGGGCGAAGGTATAGGTCAGTCCTGCCGCGGCCACCCCCAGGAACAGTACGGCAAAGAGCTTCAGGCGGCTGTAGCGGGTGGACCCGCCCTGCCCGTACCTCTCCCCCTGCCGGGCATCGGCGGGAGACACCAGGAGTTCGAATCGCGGCTCTGGCATACGCATCCACGGTGCAAAACCAGACTGGTAGAAGCGCCGCCACGATGGTTTGCTGCGGGGCGTCCCGTGCGACCGGCCCCGGGACACGGGATCGGGTCGACGCCTATCAGTCTAATCCTCCCACGCACCCGCACAAGCCCCCCGTGGGCGGTCCCCGGCGGCTGCCGCGGGTAAGCATTTTCCTACAGGGGCTACCAAAGAATACCTATGGACGGCGTCGCAAAAATGCGTAGCCTCTGGTGGTACTGCTGCTGAATGCG
>DATFLG010000060.1:0-13000 GCA_035267985.1 Gammaproteobacteria bacterium
GGCCAGCTGCCGGGCTGGCGGGGCTCCGGGAAGGCCTCCATCAGGGCCGGCAGCGCATCGGTGCGGATGAAATTCGGGACGATAACGTAATCGAAGGGCTCGCTGACCAGCGGCGTATCGGTCAGGGCGTGGAGGTCCAGAGCGTTCATGGGGCTTCATGCATGGGGGAAACAAACGGATATTTCAGGGCGTATCGGCCCCCGTGTAAAGGCAGCCGACCCCGCACAGTGTACTGTGTCACATTCGGCCGCGCATTCGCCGGACAGGGGCGCCCGTCCCACGGCGCTCACGAGGCGCCCATGCGACGGCGGATCTCCTCGGCCACCCGCCCGGTCTCCGCCAGGGGCCGGTAGTCCCAGCGCTCCAGGCTGCCCTGGAAGGGCCGGGTGCAGCCGGCCGCCCGCAGGCCGGCATGAAAGCGGTGGAACTTGCGCCCGCCTCCTTCCAGTTCGATGACATACACCGGCTTGCCGGTGGAACAGGCCTCGGACACCATGGACACCGAATCCGCCGTCACCAGGATGATGTCCGCCAGCCCCAGGTAGGCGAAGTAGGGATTCTCGCCGCTGCCGTCCCAGATCCGCACCGCCAGGCCGTCCAGCCGCTCGTGCAGCGCCGCCATCACCGCCGGCTCGGTCCGCCGGGAGGCGGTGATCAACAGGCCGGCCCCGTCGGCGGCCAGCTTCGCCAGCCGGTCGGCCAGCACCCGGCCCCGCTCCGGCGTCAGACGGTAGTAGCGGTTGGTGCCTCCCAGCAGCACCGCCACCCGCGGATGGGGCAGATCGGCCACCGCCGGCGCCAGCCGGGCGGCCTCCGCCGCCAGACGCCCGGGCGTGATCCTATGCAGGGCGCCGCGGGTGGTGAGCACGTTGGGACCGCGACAGGGGTCGTGCTCGGGCACCACCACCACGTCGAAGCGCTCGGGGTTCACCTTGGGGTCCTGGATATAGATGGCGAAGGTGCGCCCGCGATTGCGGCGCTTGATGGCCAGGGCCGGGGCCACCGTGTAGCGCCCGGAGGCGATCAGCACGTCCGGCCAGGGCGGATCCAGGGGGGCGCTGCCCGGCCCGGCCGCCTGCAGGGGGGCCACCCACAGCCCGGTGGGCAGGAACTTCCAGGGCGCCCGGCGGCGGATGATCTTCAGCTGCGGCTCCAGGCCCAGGGCTTCGGCCAGGCCCAGGGCCTGGTTGATCATGCCGGCCTTGTCCTCGGCCAGAATCCAGCAGGAGCGCCGGGCGTCGCGTGCCGGCGCCTGCCCGGCCGACCGGGCCTGCTGGGGCGGCGGGCCGGCCGCCGGTCCGGGGGCACCGGGGCGCGCACCGACGCCGGTCACGGGCTCAGGCGTCCCTGAGGTGGTACTCGGCCCCGCAGTACGGGCACTTGGCCTGGCCGGTCTTCTCGATGGGCAGATAGACCCGGGGATGGGAGTTCCACAGGCTCATGCTGTCCAGGGGACAGTGCAGGGGCAGATCGTCCCGGGTCACCTCGTAGCGGTTCTCGGCATTGGGCGCGCCGTAGGTGTTGTCGCCCGCATGGGCGGCGGTGTTGGGGTTGGTCACGGTCTGTTCTCCCGTTGAATGCGGCCGGTGGGTCGCGGCGGCCGTTCGTTGTCGCTTCGCTGTCCTACACCGGCGTCAGCCAGTCCGAGTGGCTGTCACGACGGCCGTGGACCTGATCGAAGTACATGCTCTGGAGCTGCTCGGTGATCGGGCCCCGGCGTCCGGCGCCGATGGCCCGCCCGTCCACTTCCCGGATGGGGGTCACCTCGGCTGCGGTGCCGGTGAAGAAGGCCTCGTCGGCCACGTACACCTCGTCGCGGGTGATGCGCTTTTCCCGCACGTTCAGGCCCAGCTCGGCGGCCAGGGCGATGATGGTGTCCCGGGTGATGCCGTCCAGGGCCGAGGTCAGGTCCGGTGTGTAGAGCACACCGTCGCGGACCAGGAAGATGTTCTCCCCGCTGCCCTCGGACACGAAGCCCTCGGTATCCAGCAGCATCGCCTCGTTGTAGCCGCAGGACAGGGCCTCGTTGAGGGCCAGCATGGAGTTCATGTAGTTGCCGTTGGCCTTGGCCCGGCACATGGCCACGTTCACATGGTGACGGTTGAAGGACGAGGTCTTCACCCGCAGGCCCTTCTCCATGTTCTCCGCCCCCAGGTACGAGCCCCACTCCCAGCCGGCGATGATGGTGTGGACCTTCAGGTTGTCGGCCCGCAACCCCATCCCTTCGGCCCCGTAGTAGCACATGGGCCGCAGGTAGGCGCTGTCCAGGCCGTTCTCGCGCACCACCGTGCGCTGGGCGTCGTTGAGGGTGTCCTTGTCGAAGG
Source organism: Gammaproteobacteria bacterium (assembly GCA_035267985.1). Lineage (GTDB taxonomy): Bacteria > Pseudomonadota > Gammaproteobacteria > DATFLG01 > DATFLG01 > DATFLG01. The sequence continues at coordinate 2,325 of DATFLG010000060.1, forward strand.
GAATCTTCATGGCCAGGATATGGGCCGAGCGGAACAGCCGGTCGGTGTGCTCCTGGAGCCGGAAGATGGCCGGGCCGTTGTCGGTCTTGTAGGCTCGCACCCCTTCGAACACGCCCATGCCGTAATGCAGCGTGTGGGTCAGCACATGGGTCCGGGCGTCGCGCCACGGAACCAGCTCCCCGTCCATCCAGATGACACCGTCTCGGTCATCCATCGACATCGCTCGACTCCTCAGCTCACTTGTTCTTGACGCCGGCCGCCCACCCGGGGGCTCGGGCGGGCGTTTCGGTCTACGCCTGCTCCATCCACTGCCGCCACAGGCGCGCCACCGCCTCGCGGTGCCCGCGCAGCTCGTCGTCGGCCACGACGGCCGGCTCTTCCTGGAGCGTGAGCTGATGCACTCTGGCGCGGTACGCCCGGTAGGCATCGCTGAGCAACCGGACGTCGGACTCCGGCACCAGGCCCGCCCGGGCGAATCCCTCCAGCAGGCGGATGTTGTCGGTGTATTCCAGCAGTGCGGGATGGTCGCAGGACCACAATAAAACACCATATTGGACCATAAATTCAATATCCGCGATACCGCCGCGGTGCTGCTTGAGATCGAATCCGCGCCGGCGCCCGCCCAGCTCCCGGCGCATGCGCTCCCGCATCTCCCGCACCTGCTTTTGCAGGGTCCCCGGATCGCGGCGCCGGGACAGCACCTCCCGGCGCACAGCCTGAAAGCGCTCCATCAGGGCCGGGTCCCCCACCACCGGGCGGGCCCGCACCAGGGCCTGGTGCTCCCAGGTCCAGGCGTCCTGGCGCTGGTAGTCCCCGAAAGCGCTCAGGCTGCTCACCAGCAGGCCCGACGCCCCGCTGGGACGCAGGCGCATGTCCACCTCATAGAGCACGCCGGCCGGAGTCAGGGTGTTGAGGATGTGGATGATGCGCTGGCCCAGGCGGGCGAAGAACACGCTGTTGTCCAGGGCCCGCCTGCCGTCGGTGCGCCCGCCCTCCAGGGCCTCGTCGTGAACGAACACCAGATCCAGGTCCGACCCGTAGCCCAGCTCGATGCCCCCCAGCTTGCCATAGGCCACCACCGCGAAGCCGCGGCCCCGATCACGCCCCCCGTCGGCGCCGGCAGGCACCCCGTGGCGGGCCTCCAGGTGGGTCCAGGCCAGACCCAGCACCGTCCCCAGGACCACTTCGGCAATGGCGGTGAGATAGTCGCTGACCACCATCAGGGGCGTCGCCCCCGCCACATCGGCGGCCGCCACCCGCAGCACCGCCGAGTGGCGGAAATGGCGCAGCACGTCCATCTGCTGCTCCAGGTCCTGGCTGTCCACGCCGGCCAGGCGCTCGGCCAGCTGGCGTTCCAGCTCCTCGCGCCCCGGCGGCTCGTAGAGGGTGCGCGGGTCCAGCAGCTCGTCCAGCAGGATGGGGTGGCCGGTGAGGTAGTCGGCAATCCACGGGCTGGCGGCACACAGGCGCACCAGCTGGGACAGGGCCATGGGGTTTTCCACCAGCAGGGACAGGTAGGCGGTGCGCCCGGCCACCGCCTCCAGCAGCCGGTTCACCCGCAGCAGGGTCTGCTGGGGGGCCGCCACGCTGCCCACGGCCCCCAGCAGCATGGGCATGAGCCGGTCCAGGCGGGCGCGGCCCTGCTCCCCCAGGAACCGGGATGCCGGACCCTCGCGCAGCTGATCGAGAATGCGCACGGCCTCGTCCGGGTCATCGAAGCCGGCGTCCCGCAGGGTATCCCGGGCCGACCCGGCATCCAGGTCGCCGGCCCACAGGGCCAGCAGGGCGGCCTCGTCCCCGGCGCCGGCACCGGGGCCGTTGTCCTGGGCCTGGGGGGCGGCGAACACCTGCTCGAAATGCTCCTCCACCAGCTGACGGTTGTGCTCCAGGTCCGCGGTAAAGGCCTCCCAGCGGGGGTAGCCCATGGCGAAGGCCAGGCGCAGGCGGTCGATGGTGTCCGCGGGCAGACGATGTACCTGCTGGTCCGCCAGGGCCTGCAGGCGGTTCTCCGCCCGGCGCAGGAACCGGTAGGCCTCGGCCAGGCGCCGGGTCACGAACTCCGGCAGCGCCCGGGTCGCCGCCAGGCGGGTGAGCACCTTCAGCAGAGCCCGTTCGCGCAGGGCCGCATCCCGGCCACCGCGGATGAGTTGGAACGCCTGGGCGATGAACTCCACCTCCCGGATGCCGCCGGGGCCGAGCTTGATGTCGTCCTCGCGGCCCTTGCGCCGCACCTGGGCCGCGATCATGCCCTTCATCTCCCGCAGGGACTCGAAGGCGCCGTAATCCAGATACCGCCGATAGACGAAGGGGCGCAGCAGCTCCATGAGACGCTGCCCCGCCCCGGGGTCGCCGGCCACCGGGCGGGCCTTGATCATGGCGTAGCGCTCCCATTCCCGCCCCTGGGACTGGTAGTACTCCTCCAGGGCGTCGAAGCTCATCACCAGGGGCCCGCTGTCCCCGTAGGGCCGCAGACGCATGTCCACCCGGAACAGCAGGCCTTCGGCGGTGGCGGTGCCCAGCACGCCGATCAGACGCCGCCCCAGGCGGGTGAAGAATTCCTCGTGGCTCATGCCGTCGGCGCCGCCGAGCTGGCCGGCCTCGGGGAAGGCGAAGATGAGGTCGATATCCGAGGAGAAGTTGAGCTCCCGCGCCCCCAGCTTGCCCATGCCCAGGACCACCAGGGACTGGGGCTCGCCGCCGGTGGTCCGGGGCGTGCCCAGCTCCGCCCGCTGCCACTGCTCCAGGCGCCCGGCGGCGGCGCCGATGCAGGCGTCGGCCAGGGCGCTCAGGTCCTCCAGCACCTCCTCGAGCGCTGCCCAGCCGGCCAGGTCCCGCCAGGCGATGCGCACCATTTCCCGGCGCCGCAGGCGCCGCAGGCGCTCCCCCAGGTCCCGGTCGTCTTCGGCGCCCGCCGCCGCGTCCCGCGCCCGGCCGGCCAGTTCTCCCGGCCGGTAGTCGGCCAGCAGGTCGCCGCCGGCCAGCAGGTCCCCCAGCAGCCCCGGCTCGGCGATGCAGGCCTGGGGCACGAAGTCGCTGGCGGCCCACACCCGGCACAGGGCCTTGAGGAAATCGGGATGCCCGGGCACCCGCCGGCCCGCCGGTGCGGCCGCTTCGGTGAACAGCTCCCAGTGGCGGGCCACCCCCGCGCGCAGCGGCTCGGGGACCGTCCCGAGGACGGACTCGGGTAGCGCCACAGTGGGGGTGAGGGGGGCGGACATGGGACGACAGCTTACCGTGATCGCCGGGGGAACTCACACCGGGGCCCGCGCGGGCGGAGTGTGAACCGGTTCACAGTTTGCGTGTGAACTGCGTCGGGCCTCTCAAGACCGGAGCGCGGGCCGCCGTCACCGGTACTGTTCGCCTGCCATTCGTCAGCTCAAAAGGGGGGGCTCGATGGAATTCCGCGACTATCTCAAGATCATGGTGATGAAGGACGCCTCGGACCTGTATCTGAGCACCGGGGCACCCGCCTGCGCCAAGTTTCACGGGGTGCTCAAGCCCATAGAAAAGGCCACCCTCAGCTCCGACCAGATCCAGCAGATCGCCGACCAGGTGATGGACGACAACCAGAAGGCCCAGTTTGCGGCCAAGCCCGAAATGAACCTGGCCATCTCCGAGGCCAACCTGGGCCGCTTCCGGGTCAACATCTTCCGCCAGCGCAATTCTGTGTCCATGGTGGTGCGCAACATCAAGACGGAAATCCCCCAGTGGGAGTCCCTGGGGCTGCCGCCGGTACTGCTGGACGTGATCATGGCCAAGCGGGGGCTGGTGCTGTTCGTGGGCGCCACCGGGTCGGGCAAGTCCACTTCACTGGCGTCGCTGATCGATCACCGCAACAACAACAGCTCCGGGCACATCATCACCATCGAGGACCCCATCGAGTTCATTCACCGGCACAAGAAGTCCATCATCAACCAGCGCGAAGTGGGCCTGGACACCGACACCTACGAGGACGCCCTGAAGAACACCCTGCGCCAGGCCCCCGATGTCATCCTGATCGGCGAGATCCGGGACCGGGCCACCATGGAGCACGCCATCTCCTTCGCGGAAACCGGCCACCTGGCCATCTCCACCCTGCACGCCAACAACGCCAACCAGGCCCTGGACCGCATCATCAACTTCTTCCCGGAGGACCGGCGCGACCAGCTGCTGCTGGACCTTTCCCTCAACCTGCGGGCCTTCATCAGTCAGCGTCTGGTGCGCACCACCGACGGCACCCGCACCGCCGCGGTGGAAGTGCTTCTGGGCACGCCCCTGGTGCAGGACATGATCCGCCGGGGCGACGTGCACAGCATCAAGGAGGTGATGGAGAAGTCGGAGAACCTGGGCATGCAGACCTTCGACAGTGCCCTGCTCAAGCTCTACAAGGCCGGCAAGGTGGACGTGGAGGAAGCCCTGCGCAACGCCGACTCGCCCAACAACCTGCGCCTGAAGATCAACCTGGGGGAGAACCAGCCGGTCGAGGACGATTCCAAGGGCGGCTTGAATCTCTCCCTGGTGGGCGAGGAACCCGAAGAAAGCGCCGACGCCGTCAACATGGGACAGGCCCAGTAGGCTGATACGCCCTTCGAGCCAGGGACGGCGCAATCCAATGCGCCGCGGACCACGCGCAAGGCACGGACAGGAATAAAGGAACACTCCCCGGATTCCGTTTCACCCCTTCCGGGCTACCGCGGTCCCGCTCACCACCAGCGGACAACAGAACGACCGTAGGCCGGATGAAACCAAGTGGAATCCGGGGGTTCGATCTTCGCCCTTGTCCGTGTCTTCCGCGGCGTCGTTCTCTTCCGTCGATTCCATGCCGCTTCTCTTCCCCGGATTACGCTGGCGCTCATCCGGGCTACGACGGCTACCACGGTCCCGCTCGCCACCCGCGGACAACAGAACGACCGTAGGCCGGATGAAACGAAGTGGAATAGGGGGATTCGATCTTCGCCCTTGTCCGTGTCGTCCGTGGCGTCGCTCTCTTCCGTCGATTCCATGCCGCTTCTCTTCCCCGGATTACACTGGCGCTCATCCGGGCTACGAGTTATCCGTGCTTTCCGGGTAGTCCGTGGCGCCGTTTCCCGCTTCCGTAATAAAAAAAGCCCCGGTCAAAACGACCGGGGCAGGCCTTGCAGCGATGGAGGAGTGCACCCTTCTGCCTTCGCCGCTCGGAGGAGACTTACCGACTCCTTTACATTTTAGAAGATGATCAGCAGCTGTGCCGACAGCCGGTTGTCGATGGAGTCCAACACCTTGTTGGGGTTGGCGCTGTCCGGCAGATTCGGCGCATCGGCGCTGCGGAACTCGTAGTTGACCAGCATCCGGGACTTCTTGTTGAAGAAGTACTGGGCACCGACGGTCGTGGTCTTGAACTCGCGCTCGTCGGCCGAGACCTTGGTGTTGCGGTTGTACTGGTCGTAGCGCAGGTCCAGCTCCAGGTTGGGCAGGACCTTGTAGCCGCCGTCGATGTACCAGCCATGGGCCTTCTCGTTGGGATTGACGTTGAAGTAGGCCACGCTGGAGCCGGCCCCCGGACCGCCGGTGGCGACGGTGCCCGGCACGGCGCCACCGCTGGTGCCGTTGAAGATCATGCCTTTGCCCCACATGTACTCGGCCGCAGCCCGGTACCTGCCCTTCAGGAAGGTGGTGCCGATGCCGTAGCGCTTGCGGTCGAAGGTCTGCTCGCTGAGCGAGGAGCCGCTGTACACGCCGATGGTGCGCTTGCCGCTCTCATACCAGGCGTAGGTCTTCCAATCCTGGCGACGGGGCCCCTTGCCCCCGAAGATCTTGGCCGAGGACCAGTACAGGTAGAGGTCCTTGTTGTTGTTGTTGTCGGTACGGTTGATCCCGTTGCCGTTGCCCACCATCACCGCGTAGGTATGCTCCCAGTCGCCCACATCGAACCAGTCGAACACCTGCACGCCGATGTCGCGGAACGCACCCACCGGGGCATTCATTTCGTTCGCCGAATCGGCGCCGTAGGGGTGGGGATTGGCACCGGTGGTCGCCGCAAAATGCCGCTCCAGCAGCATCTGGTTGGTGACATTGGTGAAGTTGATGTAGTTGAACACGTGGATGGCCATCAGGCCTTCCTCGGACCCCGGATACTTGAACTCGCCGATACGGATGCGGGCGTGGGGGATCTGGTTCAACGTGATGCTGGCGTCGGTGAGCTGTGCGGCAGCGCTGCTGGGCTTGGTGATCCCGTTGTTGCCGAACTCCGCCAGCACGAAATAGTTCACCTTGTCATCCAGCGGAAAGCCGGTGCCCCGGACACCGATGCGGGCACGCAGCACGTTGAAGCTGGAGTTGGAGCTCAGGTCAGGGCGCTGCTGGTTGAAGACCGCGCCGGTTCCGGCCCAGGGCGTGCCCGCGGGCAGCTTCGTGTCCTTGGTGTACTGGTACTCGGGCTGGATGAAGCCCCAGACGTGGGCGCGGCCCACGGCGGACGGGCGCTCGGTGCCCTGCAGCTTCAGCCAGTTGGCGGCCTGGGCGGTGCCGCCCAGCGCCAGCAGCCCCATGGCGCAGGCGACCGCCTGCGTAACTCTGCGCATGCCGAATTTCATTATTGATCCTCCCCTCTCTTGGATCGAGGTCTTGTTGTTTCAATCTGGAATTGTTTTCGCAGGCCGCTCAGGGCTTGACGACGGTGTAGCCGGCCTGCTTGAGCTGAAGCAGGCGCACAATGCCGGCAGGGACGACCACCGCATGGGAATTCAGCTTGGGCTTGTGGCCGAGCAGCTTGGTCATGTGGTGCAAGGTGTTGTTGCAGGCGCTGAAGCGCACACCGGCCCCCGCCAGGGCGTCGATGCGCTTCTGGTTGGCGTTGTCGGCGAACAGCAGGCGCAGGCCCTTGCTGAAGGCCACCACCTCGATATCAACCTTGTCCGGACCGTAGTGCTTGAGCAGGTTGTGGGCCACGTTCAGCACCAGGGTCTGCTTGAAGGGATTGCCATCGCTGATCTGCAGGGCCACATGGGCTTCGGCGAACGGTTTCTTCTCCACCTTGTTGGCAGCCGAGGCTGTAGCGGCGGTCGCCTGGAACGCAAAGAGCGCGAAGCACAGGGATACGAGCCACGCAAGGCTCCTGACGTGAAGCTTCTTCATGGGGGTACTCCTCTCCTTGATGGAAGTCACTTGGGCGGGGTCAGGCCGCAGACCGACTGGGCCGCCCGCGAAATATTGTTATTAGGCGCATTAAGCGGATTCGAGGATGGGACGTAGGGGGGGCTTCCTTTATTCCCCCGATTGACCAATGGCTAATGGGAAACGGAGCCTGGCGCGGTCCCGTGGCGCCCGGGGCGGGAACGTGGAATAATTTAGCGAGGGGGGACGTCTACTCACTTGCGGGGATTACGCCTGGAGCGCCGGAGACCGATGAAGCTACTCGACCTGCTTTGCCGCAGTCACGACTTTCGCAAGCAACTGGAGCAAGGACGCCACCGGCTCTACCGGGTGGCCTTCTCCTGGTGCCACAATGCCGCCCTGGCGGATGACCTGGTGCAGGAGACGCTGACAAAGGCCCTGAAGAGCAGCAGCCAGTTGCGGGATCCGGGGGCGCTGGACACCTGGCTGTTCAGCATCCTGACCAACTGCTGGCGGGACCATTTCCGGCGCAGCCGGGAGACTGTGGACATCGACGATATCCCCTTTGTCCACGACGTGACCCCGGAGGACGAGCACAGCCGCCACGAAGTGGTATCCAAGGTGCGTGCCGCCATTGCCACCCTGCCCCTGGGGCAGCGGCAGGTGGTCACCCTGGTGGATCTGGAGGGCTTCTCCTACATTGAGGTTGCGGAGATCCTGGATGTACCGGTGGGCACGGTCATGAGCCGGCTGTGCCGGGCGCGACGGGCTCTCAAGGAACGGCTGCTGGATGCCGATGAACTGGCCACGGCTACGGCCACGGAACCACGGATCAGGAGGGTGAAATGACGCCCTTGAACAACACGAACATTTCCGACGAGCATCTGAATGCCTTCGTCGACGGGCAGCTGGACACCGACGAGAAGAGCCGGGTGTTCAGCGCCATCAACGAGGACGAGGACCTCAACCGCCGCGCCTGCGAGCTGCGCAAGCTCCGGGACCTGGTGCGTCACGCCTACGGCGAGCCCCCGGCGGCTGCGCCGCGGGCCAGCCGCCGGATGGCGGCCGCGGTGGGTACGGGACTGCGTCGCACGGCGGTGGCGGGCCTGCTGGTGGCCCTGGGGGTCGCCGGCGGCTGGTACAGCCGCGCCCACGTGGAGCACAACCAGCTGCAGGCCATGTTCCTTGACAAGGACCGCGCCTTCGAGACCGCGGACCTGCACGACCTGGCCCAGATCCAGAAGGAAAAGAAGGTTATCCTGCATATCAGCAGCGCCAACCCCCAGCGCATCCGGGATGCGCTGGACATGGCGGAGCATCTGCTCAAGACCTATAAGGCCCACCATGAACGGGCGGAGCTGGAGGTGGTGGCCAACGCAGGCGGCCTCAACCTGCTGCGCTCCGACACCTCCCAGTTCGCAGGCCGGATCAAACGGATGCAGCAGCAGTATGCGAACCTGGCCTTTCTCGCCTGCCGGAACGCCATGGAGCATCTGAAGAAGGAAAAAGGGGTGGACGTCAAGCTCCTGCCCCAGGCCTTGGTGACACCGTCGGCGCTCGACGAGATCCTGACCCGGCTCCAGGAGGGCTGGGTGTACATCCGCGCGTAGGCGGGCTCTGGGCATCGGGCAAAAAAGGGGCTTCGGCCCCTTTTTTCATGCTGGCTTTCCCCGGATTACGCTGGCGCCAATCCGGGCTACGACGGCTGATCGCAGCGGGCGGGGTTGAGGAAAAGAAAACAGCGCCACGGAAGACACGGAAAGCACGGAAATTGAAATAGCGCAAAGGCGCCGCGCCGAACATCGACGCTGACGGCATCCGGCGCAATGCGCCGCGCTTGTTGCACCCTACGTTCTGCCAGTACCACGCTTGGGCCACGCGCCGGTTCGGGAATGACCGCCTGATGGAACACAATGGAATCGGACGATTTTCGGCTTTGTTGTTCCGTGCTTTCCGTGTCTTCCGTGGCGCTTTTGATTGATCCCTTCCGTGGGTTCCGTGGCTCTTGGCTTTGGCGGGATCGCGCCGCAGACGCCATCCGGGCCACCGACATAAAAAAGGGCCCCGCCGTTGCCGGCGGGGCCCCGAGCCTGCGTGGCAGGACGGAAGGGAGGCGGGCTTACATCATGCCCATGCCACCCATGCCGCCCATACCACCCATGCCGCCCATGTCGCCCATGTCGGCACCGGCGCCGCCCTTGTCCTCCTTGGGCAGCTCGGCCACCATGGCCTCGGTGGTGATCATCAGGGCCGCCACGGACGCGGCGTTCTGCAGGGCCGTGCGGGTCACCTTGGTGGGATCCAGGATGCCCATGTCGATCATGTCGCCGTAGTCACCCGTGCCGGCGTTGTAGCCGTAGTTGCCCTTGCCCTCGGCAACCGCGGCCAGCACGACGGAGGCTTCCTCGCCGGCGTTGCTCACGATCTGGCGCAGGGGCTCGTCCATGGACCGCACGGCGATGGCGATGCCCATGTCCTGATCGTGATTGTCGCCCTTGAGCTTGGCGATGCCGGTACGGGCGCGGATCAGCGCGACGCCGCCGCCCGGGACCACACCTTCCTCCACCGCCGCACGGGTGGCGTGCAGGGCGTCTTCGACGCGGGCCTTCTTCTCCTTCATTTCCACCTCGGTGGCAGCACCCACCTTGATGACGGCCACGCCGCCGGCCAGCTTCGCGACCCGCTCCTGGAGCTTCTCCTTGTCGTAGTCGGAGGTGGCGTCCTCGATCTGGGTGCGGATCTGCTTGACCCGGGCCTCGATGTCGGCCTTCTTGCCGGCGCCGTCGATGACCGTGGTGTTCTCCTTGGTCACCTGCACCTTCTTGGCGGTGCCCAGGTCATCCAGGGTGGCCTTCTCCAGGGACAGGCCGACCTCTTCGGAGATCACCGTGCCGCCGCTCAGGGTGGCGATATCCTGGAGCATGGCCTTGCGCCGATCGCCGAAGCCGGGCGCCTTGACGGCGGCGACCTTGACGATGCCGCGGATGGTGTTCACCACCAGGGTCGCCAGGGCTTCGCCCTCGATGTCCTCGGCGATGATCAGCAGAGGCTTGCCGGCCTTCGCCACCGCCTCCAGCACCGGGAGCAGCTCACGGATGTTGGAGATCTTCTTGTCGTAGATCAGGATGAAGGGATCATCCAGCTCTGCGGACATGCTCTGCTGGTTGTTGACGAAGTACGGGGAGAGGTAGCCGCGGTCGAACTGCATACCTTCGACCACGTCCAGCTCGTTCTCCAGGCCGGAGCCCTCTTCCACGGTGATGACGCCTTCCTTGCCCACCTTCTCCATGGCATCGGCGATGATCTTGCCGATGGACTCGTCGGAGTTCGCGGAGATGGTGCCCACCTGGGCGATGGCCTTGCTGTCGGTGCAGGGCTTGGACAGCTTCTTCAGCTCCTGGACCGCCGCGACAACCGCCTTGTCGATGCCGCGCTTGAGATCCATGGGATTCATGCCGGCGGCCACCGCCTTCATGCCTTCACGGAAAATGCACTGGGCCAGCACCGTGGCCGTGGTGGTGCCGTCGCCGGCGATGTCGGAGGTATGGGAAGCGACCTCCTTGACCATCTGGGCGCCCATGTTCTCGAACTTGTCCTGAAGCTCG
>DATFLG010000061.1:0-4727 GCA_035267985.1 Gammaproteobacteria bacterium
TGGCCGGCCGCGAGGATTTCGGCGCCCGCTATGCCGGCACCGTGACCTATCACGACTCGTGCTCGTCCCTGCGGGAGCTGGGCGTGCGGGACCAGCCCCGGCGGCTGCTGGCCCGGGTGCAGGACCTGACCCTCCGGGAGCTGCCGGATCCGCAGGCCTGTTGCGGCTTCGGGGGCACGTTCTGCGTGAAATACCCGGAGCTGTCCACGCGCATGGCGGACGACAAGGCGGCGGGCATCGCCGCCACGGGGGCGGACACCCTGCTGGCCGCGGACCTGGGGTGCCTGCTCAACATCGCCGGCCGTCTCAGCCGCCTGGACCGGCCGGTGCGGGTCTATCACCTGGCGGAGGTGCTGGCCGGAATGGCCGACGGCCCCGGGCTGGGGGCGCCCGCGAAGCCATGAGGTCCACCGCCCGCAGCTTCCGGCACAACGTCCACGTCGCCCTGCAGGACGAGCGTCTGCAGCGCGCCCTGCACAAGGCCCGGGGCGGGTTCATCGACAAGCGCCGGGCGGCCATCGACGCCCTGCCGGAATTCGAAGCGCTGCGCCGGTCGGCACGGGACATCAAGGACCATACCCTCGCCCACCTGGACAGCTACCTGGAGCATTTCGAGCGCCAGGTCCAGGCCAGCGGCGGGCAGGTGCACTGGGCCGCCACGGCCGAGGAAGCCCGGCGCATCATCGTGGAGCTGTGCCGCAGCGGCGGGGGACGCCGGGTCACCAAGGGCAAGTCCATGGTGGGCGAGGAGATCGGCCTGAACGAGGCTCTGGAGGCTGCGGGCCTGGAGCCGGTGGAAACGGACCTGGGGGAATACATCATTCAGCTGGCCCACGAGCCCCCCAGCCACATCATCGCGCCGGCGATTCACAAGACCCGGGCCGATATCAGCGAGCTGTTCCGTACCCACCACCACCACCAGGATGCCCTGGGCTCGGCCCGGGAGATCGTGGACGAGGCCCGCCGGGTGCTGCGCGAGTCGTTCCTCAGCGCCGACGTGGGCATCACGGGCGCCAACTTTCTGGTGGCGGAGACCGGCTCGGTGGTGCTGGTCACCAATGAAGGCAACGGGGACCTCACCGCCACTCTGCCCCGCACGCACATCGTGGTGGCGGGCATCGAGAAGGTGGTCCCCACCCTGGAGGACACCAGCGTGCTGCTGCGCCTGCTGGCCCGCAGCGCCACCGGCCAGCCGTTCACCGCGTATACCAGTTGGTTCACCGGTCCCCGGCGGGCCGACGACACCGACGGGCCGGAGGCGTTTCACGTGGTGCTGCTGGACAACGGACGCAGCGCCATGCTGGGGAGCGAATACCGGGAGATGCTGCGCTGCATCCGCTGCGGCGCCTGCCTGAACCACTGCCCGGTGTACGGCGCGGTGGGCGGCCACGCCTACGGCTGGGTCTATCCCGGTCCCATGGGGGCGGTGCTCACGCCCCTCATGCTGGGCCTGTCCGAGGCGGGCGATCTGCCCAATGCCTCCACCCTGTGCGGGCGCTGCGAAGCGGTGTGTCCCCTGTCCATTCCCCTGCCCCGGCTGCTGCGCCAGCTGCGTACCCGCCAGCACCGGGAAAAGCTCGATCATCGGGGCAGTCGGATACTGCTGTCCCTGTGGGGTGTCCTGGCCCGGCGGCCCCGGCTGTACCAGGCGGTCATGGGCACGGGCGTCCGGCTGCTGGCCTGGATGGGCGCCCGTCACGGATATCTGCGCCGACTGCCGGGCGCCGGTGGCTGGACCGCCAGCCGCAACCTGCCCGTTCCGGCCGGCAGGACCTTCCAGAGCGCCTGGCGCAGGCGGGGGCGCCCGTGAGCGGGGACCGGGAGAAGATTCTGGGCGCCCTGGGATCGGCGCTGGGGCGGAACCGGCCGGCTGCCGCAGCCGCGTCGGAGATGAATGCCCGGCTCGAGGCCCGCCCCTCGGGACCCCGCCCGGCCCTGGGACCCGACCTGATGCATCACTTCACGGATCAATTGACGGCGGCCGCCGCCACCTGGACGGAAGTCCGACGGGCCCGGGACACGGTGGCGGCCATCGCGGACTACCTGCGCGAGCGCGATGGTTCCGCCGCCCTGGTGGCCTCCGACGAGCCGATCCTCAGAAGCCTGCCCTGGCCCGCCGAGCTGACACCGCGTTTTGAAATGCCTGCCGGGGATACCGGCTGCGGTGTGGTGGTCGCCGATCTGGGCATCGCGGAAACCGGCAGCGTGGTGCTGTGCGCCTCGCCGGCCCAGCCCACCCGCCTGAATCTGCTGCCCGATGCACTGATCTGCCTGCTGGGGACGGATACCCTGGTCCCCCACCTGGAGGACGCCTGGGAGCGCCTGCGCGCCCACGGCCTTCCCCGTACGGTGAACCTGATCACCGGCCCCTCCCGGACCGCCGACGTGGAACAGACCCTGCAGCTCGGCGCCCACGGCGCCCGCCATCTGCACGTGGTGCTGGTGAACGAACCGCTGCGCCCATAGGTATTTCAGCATATTCACGTTCCGTTAATTATGCCTTTGCGCGCTGTTGGCACTTGCCAAACACCCATTTGACCTACCATATTAGGACACAAGCGGATTAGCTTTGCGGCGCGGGCCGCAATGGGGGGGGCCGCAGCTTGTTTCGGCCGACACCACACAGCGTATCGGGCAGGTACCGTGGGAGTCCCCGGCTCCACCAGCGACGCCCGGCGTCACGCGCCGCCATTCCCCAGCATTCCCGTCCATCCCCGAAGCGCGGCCGTTGCGCGGGGCTGGCTGTTATTCCCACCGACAAGCGACACAACGGTCCGGCATCCGGCTGCGACCGGCGTAGGGCCCGGCGGAACGCCAAATCCGCCGATAACCACCCGCCACAAGGAGGAAGCACCCATGAGCACCACATCCGATAGCGATAAACGTTCGTCGAAGAACCAGCGCCGCACGTTCCTCAAGCAATCGGCAGCCCTGGGGGGCGCTGCCGTGCTCGGAGCGCCCTTCATCCGCAACGCCGAGGCGGCCAAAGGGCATGTCTGGAAAGTGCAGTCGGTCTGGGACGCCGGCACCACCGGCTACCGGCTGTTCGAGGAGTGGTGCAACAACATGAAGGAGAAATCCGGCGGCGAGCTCACCTTCAAGCCGTTCCCGGCCAAGTCGGTGGCGGCCAACAACAACGCCCTGTTCGAAGCGGTGCGCAGCGGCGTGCTGCAGGCCATGAACCCGTTCAGCCTGTACTGGTCCGGCAAGATCCCCGCCTCAGTGTTCCTTTCCTCCTACCCGGCGGGCCCGGATCAGCCCGGACAGTGGGAAACCATGTTCTACGGGCTGGGACTGCTGGAGATGACCCGGGACATCTATTCCAAGTTCGGCCTGTTCTACGTGGGGCCGATCCAGCACGACGCCAACATCATCCACTCCAAGGAGCCGGTGCACAGCCTGGATGATCTCAAGGGCATGAAGATCCGGCTGCCGGGCGGCATGGTGGCCGAATGCTTCGAGCAGTTCGGCGTCAGCACCACCAGCATGCCGGGGTCGGACATCTACCCCGCCCTGGAGAAAGGCACCATCGACGCCGCCGACTACGTGGGACCGGCCATCAACTGGGATCTGGGCTTCGCCGAGGTGACCAAGTACATCATCTGCATGGGCCCTCCGGGACAGACCTCCCTGTACCAGCCTGTGGACCTGATGGACCTGACCGTCAACATGGGCGCCTGGAAACGGTTGTCCAAGAACATGCAGACCTTCATCGAGGACCAGGTCAAGACCTACTCGGTGCACCACTACACCACCATCCAGAAGGCCGACCTGACCGCCATGGACAAGTTCCTCAAGGCAGGCACCACCGTCTCGCGCCTGTCGGCCGAGGACGTGCACCGTTTCCGCAAGGCGGCGATCCCGGTCTGGTTTGAATGGGCGAAAAAGGATGCCGACGCCACCCGGGTCTTCAAGGTGCACCTGGATTACATGCTCAACCCCTACATGGGCTACGTCACACCCGACGACATCAAGGGCCTGAGCCTGTAATCACACTGCAGCGGCGGCGGGCGTCCGCCCGCCGCCGCTTCACGGGAGACACCATGTCCGAATCGACCAATTTCATCCTGCCCCACTGGCTGTACTGGGGCTGGTTGGCGATCATGCCGCCGCTGTTCATGTGGCTGACTCGCAAGACCGCATCGGCTGAGCCCGCGCCGGACGAGGAAACCGCGCTGCACGAGCTGGCCGAAGAGGATCCCGCGCTGCACGCCCCCGGAAACCGGCTCACCCGTGCCCTGGACTGGATGAGCGAGCAGTCCGGTGTCTTCGTGGCCCTGTGGACCGTCAACGCCGTGTGCGCCTATTTCTACGAGGTGGTTTCCCGTTACCTGTTCGACGCCCCCACGATCTGGGTTCATCAGGCCAGCTATCTGATGTTCGGCATGCAGTACGTGCTGGCCGGGGCCTTCGCCCTGCTCCACGGCGACCACGTACGCGTGGACGTGGTCTACATCAAGCTGCCCAGGCGCGGCCAGGTGGGTGTGGACATCTTCACCTCCCTGTTCTTCTTCATCTTCGCGCTGGCGCTCATCGGCACCTCCTGGAGCTTCTTCATGGGCTCGCTGCAGATGTGGGAGGTGACCGACGAAACCTGGCGCATCCAGTTCTATCCCGTCAAAGGCATGATGGTACTGGGCTCGGCGCTGCTCATGCTCGCCGGGCTGTCCAAGCTGATCAAGGATATCCAGTTGTTCCGCCAGCTCGGGGAGGCCCATAGTCGATGA
>DATFLG010000062.1:0-3163 GCA_035267985.1 Gammaproteobacteria bacterium
GAAAGCCGCCGCGGGGGTCAAGGGCGGGCTGGGAAGAGCCACGGAACCCACGGACCGGAAAAGTCAAAAGCGCCACGGAAAACACGGAAAGCACGGAATAAAAAGATCTCTTGGGACAATGGGGGGCTGCGCGCGGAAAAAGGGGGTCGGAGTCAAGCACCCAGCGTCCCAGTTGGACGGAACGACTGGGCAACTGACTCCGACCCCCTTTTTCCGCTAGACCGAACCCCCGGGGCCGTAGAGAACGTCGGGCGCAATAACCGAAGGGCATCGCGCCGAACACGAAGGTCCGTGACATGCGCCGCAATCCGCTTCGCTTTGCAGCCTGCATCTGCCGGCTCGTTTTGAACTGTTTTGTCCGTGCTTTCCGTGTTTTCCGTGGCGCAGTTGTCTTCCGGCTGCGGGACAAGTCGACACCGGGGCGCTCCCATGGTGCAATGAGCGGGCCCATGGCCGACGAACCCGAAATTCTTGCGGTGCGCACCATTGCCCGCACCCATCTGTTCGAGGTGCAGGAGATGGACCTGCGCTTCGCCAACGGCACCGAAGTGGTTTTCGAGCGCATCAAGGGGTCGGCCAGCGGGGCGGTGCTGGTGGTGCCCATGCTCGACGCCGATACGGTGCTGCTGGTCAGGGAGTACGCCGCCGGCGCCGAGCGCTACGAGCTGGCCCTGCCCAAGGGGCGGGTGGAGGCGGGGGAGGCGCCCCTGGCGGCGGCGAACCGGGAGCTCATGGAGGAGGCGGGTTACGGCGCCCGGCGCCTGCGCCCGGTGAAATCCCTGTCCCTGGCGCCGGGCTACGTGGCCCACACCACCCACGTGGTGCTCGCCCAGGACCTGTATCCCGAGCGCCGGCCCGGGGATGAGCCCGAGCCCATCGAAGTGGTGCCCTGGCGGCTCGATGAGCTCGAAGCCCTGCTCCGGCGCACGGACTGCACCGAGGCCCGCAGCATCGCCGCCCTGTTTCTGGTACGGGAGATTCTCAGAAATGACTGACAATACCAACAACCCCGCCGACCCCTGCGAGCTTCTGGAGTCCGTGGCCGACCTGGCCCGGGACGCCGGGCGCCGGATCCTGGAGATCTACGAGAGCGACTTCGCCGTTCAGCACAAGGAGGACCGCTCGCCCCTGACCGCGGCGGACATGGCGGCCCACAACGCCATCGTGGCGGGCCTTCAGGTGCTGACCCCCGAGCTGCCGGTGCTGTCCGAGGAGTCCAAGGACGTGCCCTATGCCGAGCGCCGGCAATGGTCGGCCTACTGGCTGGTGGACCCCCTGGACGGCACCCGGGAGTTCATCAAGCGCAACGGTGAGTTCACGGTGAACATCGCCCTGATCCAGGGGAGCGAGCCGGTGCTGGGGGTGGTGCACGTGCCGGTCAGCGGCCTGATCTACAAGGCCTGCCGGGGCGGCGGGTCCTTCAAGCAGCCCCGGGACGGGGAGGCGCACCCCATCCGCGTGCGCGAGCGCGCCGGCGAGCCGCTGGTGGTGGCCGGCAGCCGGTCCCACCGGGGCGACTCCCTGCAGCATTTTCTGGGCAACATCGGCGACTACGAGATGATCAGCATGGGCAGTGCCCTCAAGCTCTGCCTGGTGGCCGAGGGGCGGGCGGACATCTATCCGCGCCTGGGACCCACCTCCGAGTGGGACACCGCAGCGGCCCAGTGCGTGGTGGAGGAGGCCGGCGGCCGGGTGACCGACACCGACATGAACATCCTGCGCTATAACACCAAGGATTCCCTGCTCAACCCGGAGTTCCTGGTGTTCGGCGACCTGCAGCGGGACTGGAAGCGCTATCTGTAAGAGCCACGGAACCCACGGAATCCACGGAATCCACGGAAGGGATTAACAAAAGGCGCCACGGAAAACACGGAAAACACGGAAAGCACGGAAAAGTAATAAGGCGTAAACCCCCGGATTCCACTTCGTTCCATCCGGGCTACGATCCGCGAACCACGGTCGGCGGGACCGGACCCTGGTAGCCCGGATTAGCGCCAGCGTAATCCGGGGAAACGAAGTGGGAAAAGTCGGGGTCGGAGTATTCACTCCGACCCCGACTTTTCCCCACGACCCCGATTTTTCCCCAGTATCCCGAGAATTCACGTTTCCGTGCTTTCCGTGGCGCTTTGTTCTTGACCGTGCCTACAGCTCCAGCTTCTTTTCCAGGTAATGGATATCCGTGCCCCCGGCGATGAAGGCCGAGTCGGCGCAGATGTCCTGGTGCAGGGCCACGTTGGTCTCGATGCCCTCGATCACAATCTCCGCCAGGGCGTTGCGCATGCGGGCGATGGCCGACGTGCGGGTGTCCCCGTAGGCGATGAGCTTGCCGATCATGGAGTCGTAGTAGGGCGGCACGGTGTAGCCGTGGTAGATATGGGAATCCCAGCGAATCCCCGGCCCCCCCGGGGCATGGTAGAGGGTGATGGTGCCCGGCGAGGGGATGAAGGTTTCCGGATGCTCGGCGTTGATCCGGCACTCCACCGCATGGCCGCGCACCTCGATGTCCCCCTGGCTGTAGGACAGGCCCTCGCCGGCGGCGATCATGAGCTGCTCGCGGACGATGTCCACGCCGGTCACCAGCTCGGTGACCGGGTGCTCCACCTGCACCCGGGTGTTCATCTCGATGAAGTAGAACTCCCCCTTCTCGTAGAGAAACTCGAAGGTGCCGGCGCCCCGGTAGCCGATCTTCGCGCAGGCCTCGGCGCAGCGCTCCCCCATGCGCCGGCGCTGCTCCTCGGTGATGCCCGGCGCCGGCGCCTCTTCCACCACCTTCTGGTGGCGGCGCTGCATGGAGCAGTCCCGCTCCCCCAGATGAATGGCGTTGCCCTGGCCGTCGGCCAGCACCTGGAACTCCACATGCCGGGGCCGCTCCAGGTACTTCTCCATGTACACGGTGTCGTTGCCGAAGGCGGTGCGGGCCTCGTTGCGGGTCAGGGAGATGGCGTTGAGCAGGCTGCCTTCGGCGTGCACCACCCGCATGCCGCGTCCGCCGCCGCCGCCGGCGGCCTTGATGATCACCGGATAGCCGATCTCCCGGGCCAGGCGCATGTTGGTGTCGGGGTCGTCGTCCAGGGGGCCGTCGGAGCCGGGCACGCAGGGCACCCCCGCCTCCTTCATGGCCCGGATGGCGGACACCTTGTCCCCCATGAGCCGGATGGTCTCC
>DATFLG010000063.1:0-6223 GCA_035267985.1 Gammaproteobacteria bacterium
GCGGCACCCGCGGCATGCTGCGCGCAGACGAGTGGTTCCCCCGGCGGGGGCGCATTGCGATCACCATCACCGAGCCCCTTGCCGCCGACGGGCGGGACTGGTCCGATGCCATGGCCCTGGCCCGCGGGGCCCGGGAGGCCATTCTCGCCCATTGCGGCGAACCGGATCTGCTCGCCCCGGACGGATCCCCGCCGTAGGCCGGGGCGAAGGCCCGACTACCGCGATTGCAGCGCAACGGTGCCCTCGGCGGTCACCGTGACCGTGCTGGCGCCGGGCTCCAGGGCGGGAGGTGTGCCCGATCCGCGGGCCGACTCGGCCCGCAGCAGCGGCCGCGGCGGCGCACCGCCCGAGGTTCGGATGTTCAGGTGCACCAGGCGGTAGCTGTCGGCGCCGAGACGGCGCCGGAGCAGGGCGGCGCGCTTCTTGAATGCATCGATGGCCTCGCCGATCAGGCGGTCCTGTGCCCGGTGCAGGCTGGCCGGCGACACGCTGAAGCCCATGGACTGAACCTGCAGGCGTGCCTGCAACCGACCCACCAGGCCGGCCAGCCGGGCGAAGTCTCCGCCCTGAAGCATCAGCTCCTGGCGCCCACGCCAGTAGGGCTCGTGGTTCTCGGGGTGCACGGGCATGGTCGTGTAGTTGGCGGTACGCGCCGTCACCCCGGCCTGGCGCGCCTGCTCCAGGGCCCATTGCATGCTCCGGTTGATGCGCCCGGCCAGCACCGCCGGCTTGGCATCGCGATCCTGCACCGCCAGCACCACCTGCATGCGGTCGTTGGCGACCCGCTCGCTGACCCGGGTCTGGAATGACACCCGGTCGAAGCCCTCGCCATGATCCCCCCGGGCCGCCGCCGCAGGTGCCAAAAGAACCGCCATCAAGACCACTGTCCCCATGACAGCGCCGTCGATGAACCTGTCCATGAACGATCTCCCCCGTTTATTGAAGTCGCCGCGGATGACGTGCATGCCCCGGGATTATAGGGGTAATGGGCGGCGGGGTCGCCGGAGGGCTGTGGTACACTGAATACCTCTGGCCCACTGTCCAACGGCGGCCTGCAGCCACCATGTCGCTTCGCGCACCCGCCCATCCGTCCGTCACCGGAGTCGTCCTGGCCGGAGGACGCGGCAGACGGATGGCCGGCAGCGACAAGGGACTGATCGAGCTGGCCGGTCGTCCGCTGATCGATTATGTGATCGCCGCCTTCAAGCCGCAGGTGCAGAGCCTGATGATCAGCGCCAACCGCAATCTGGAGCAGTATGGTCGCTACGGTGCCCCGGTAGTCGCCGACACGGTGGCCGGTTTTGCAGGGCCATTGAGCGGCATGCTGAGCGCGCTGCAGGCCGCCGACACGCCCCTTGTGGCAACGGTGCCCTGTGATGCGCCGCTGCTGGCAGCGGATTATGTGGCGCGCCTGGCCGCCGCCCTGGGTCCCGACACCCGCGCCTGCGTCGCCCATGACGGGCAGCGTCTGCAGCCGGTTTTCACGCTGCTTCGGCGCGACCTGGCGGACTCGCTGCAGGCGTTCGTGCACGGCCATGACTGGCAGGTCCGGCGGTGGCTGGAGACGGTCAACGCGGTGGCCGTGGACTTCAGCGACAGCCCGGATCAGTTCACCAACGTCAATACCCCGGCGGACGTCTCCCGTCTCGCCCTGCAATTCGGTGCCCCCCATGACTGACTGGTTCCGCCACCCTCCGGTACTGGGTTTCGCAGCCTGGAGCGGGACCGGCAAGACCACCCTGCTGGTGCAGCTGTTGCCGGCGCTGCGGGCCCGGGGGCTGCGCATCGGAATGATCAAGCATGCCCACCACGCGTTCGACGTGGACAAGCCCGGCAAGGACAGCTATGAACTGCGCAAGGCGGGTGCGGAGCAGACCCTGGTGGCCTCACGCCTGCGCCTGGCGTTGATGGTCGAGCATCCCGAGCCTGCCGAACCCGATCTGCCCGAACTGATCCGCCGGCTGGACCGGGATGCCCTGGACCTGATATTGGTGGAGGGATTCAAGCACGAGCGGTTTCCCAAAATCGAGCTGCACCGCGCCGCACTGGGCAAGCCCTGGCTGTTCCCGGATGACGATACGATTGTCGCCGTGGCCGCCGACACCCCGGTCGAGACCGCCCTCCCCCGGCTGGATCTGAACGACACGGCCGGCATCGCGGATTTCATCGGGCGCCGGATAGCGGCTACGGGACACCCGGCAAGCCCCGGGCAGGCCGCGGACCACTGAGCACAACGCACAGGTGAGCTTATGAACGAATCGAGCGCCGGGCCGCAGGACTGCTGCGCGGAGGACATCACCGGCCTGCTGAATGTCTCCGAAGCACGTCGACGGATCATGGAGCTGGTCGCCCCGGTGGGGGGAGTCGAACAGGTCCACCTGCGGGCGGCCCTGACGCGGGTCCTGGCCCGGGACATGGTCTCGAATATCGACGTTCCGCCCTACACCAACTCGGCCATGGACGGCTATGCGGTGCGCTCGGCCGATCTGCCGACCCACGGCCAGGACGGGCTGAAGGTGGCCGGAGCGGCATTTGCCGGCAGCCCTTTCCAGGGCACCGTAGGGCCGGGTGAGTGCGTGCGGATCATGACCGGCGCGATGCTGCCCGACGGTGCCGATAGCGTGGTCATGCAGGAACAGGTCGAGGTTTCCGGCGACCGGATCCTCATCGGCTCGGGCCACCGTCCCGGCCAGAATGTACGTCGGGCCGGCGAGGACATGGCGGCCGGGCAGCCGGTGCTGCAGCGCGGCAAACGCCTGCTGCCGGCCGAGCTGGGGCTGCTGGCTTCGCTGGGCATCGCGGAGGTGCCGGTCAGCCGCCGCCTGCGGGTGGCGTTCTTCTCCACCGGCGATGAGCTGCGTTCCCTGGGTGAAACTCTGGCGCCGGGCGAGATCTATGACAGCAACCGCTACACCCTCTACGGGATGCTCAGCCGGCTCGGGGTGGAGCTCATGGACATGGGCGTGGTGCGTGACGACCGTGATGCCGTACGCCAGGCCTTCGAGACCGCCGCCACCACAGCCGATGCGGTCATCACCTCCGGCGGCGTGTCCGTCGGCGAAGCGGACTATGTCAAGGAGACCCTCGACGCCATGGGGCGGGTGGGCTTCTGGAAGATCGCCATGAAGCCGGGCAAGCCCCTGGCCGTGGGGCGGGTGGGCGATGCCCTGTTCTTCGGGCTGCCGGGCAACCCGGTCTCGGTCATGGTCACCTTCTACCAGTTCGTCCAGCCGGCCCTGCGGGCGATGATGGGCGAGACGGTCACTGATCCGGTGACCGTCCAGGTGCCCTGCGCGAGCGCCCTGACCAAAAGCCCCGGCCGCACCGAGTTTCAGCGCGGGCAACTGGCGCGGGACAGCGATGGGCGCCTGACGGTGACCACCACCGGTCTGCAGGGCTCCCATGTGCTCAGCTCCATGAGCCGGGCCAACTGCTTCATCGTTCTGCCGGGCCCCAGCGCCGGCGTGGCGCCAGGCGAGCTGGTGGATGTCCAGCCGTTTGAAGGTGTGCTCTAAGGACCCTCTGCACCGGTCGATCAAGCGGATGATCACAAGGGGCAAAGGGGGGAGGAAGCGCAGTTTCCAAGGGGGTAAATGAGCATTCCGAGCACCTTTGCAACGCCGTGAGCGCCGCTTCAGCGGCCTGGACAGAGATTCCCCAGGGCCGGAATCCGATCCGGCCCCGGATGCCCTGGCGCCCCGCCGGTGCGAACGTCTAGCCTGAGTACAGGAAGCACGGCGGCCACCGGTGCACGGCCCCCCGCGGCCGCCGCGCCACCGGGCCCCATTCGAAGCCGGATGAGACACATGAGTGCCGATACCGTTACGGTTGCCGAAGGTGACGCCCTGCTGATCGTGGATGTGCAGCGGGATTTTCTCCCCGGCGGCGGGCTGACCGTCCCCGACGGGCAGGCGGTGGTCCCGGTGCTCAATCGCTGTATCCAACGGTTCCGGGAAGCCGGCCTGCCCATCTATGCCAGCCGTGAGTGGCAGCCGTCGGGCCACGCCGGTGGCGGATTTGCCCAGCGCCTGGACCTGGGACCGGAAACCCACCGGATCTCCAAGGCCACCGATCCCGAATCCAATGCCGATTCGGCTTTCGAAGGGACGGACCTGGCGGCCGCCCTGAAAACGGCACGGATACAGCGCCTGTTCGTGGGCGGACTGGCCACCGACTACAGCGTGCTTCATACCGTACGGGACGCGCTCCGGGAAGGGCTGGTGGTATTTCTGCTGGACGATGCGGTGCGCGGCGTGAACCTGGAGCCGGGAGACGATCTGCGGGCGCGCCAGGACATGCTGCGCCGCGGCGCGCAGCCCGTCAGCCTGGAGGCCCTCGGCGCATGAGACTCGCAGACACGCCCCTGCTGACGGATCTGTACCAGCTCACCATGATGCAGGCCTACCATGATCAGGGCATGGAAGAGACCGCTGTGTTCGAGTTCTTTGCCCGCAGCCTTCCCCCGCACCGCAATTTCCTGGTGGCGGCCGGCCTGGAACAGGCCTTGGGGTTCCTCGAATCCCTGCGCTTCGACAGTGAGGAGCTCGAGTGGCTGAACGCCACCGGCCGGTTCCGGCAGTCTTTCCTGGATCGTCTGGAGCGTCTGCGCTTCACGGGCGACGTCCACGCCATGCCCGAGGGCACCGTGTTCTTTCCGAACGAGCCGATTCTGCGGGTCACCGCCCCGCTGCCCGAGGCCCAGCTTGTGGAAAGCCGCCTGATCAATCTGCTGCATTTTTCCACTCTGGTCGCTTCCAAGGCGGCGCGCTGCGTGCTGGCCGCCCCGGGCAGGCAGCTGGTGGACTTCGGCATGCGCCGTGCCCACGGGGCCGAGGCGGGCCTGCTGGCGGCCCGGTCCGCGTATCTTGCCGGATTCGCCGGCACCGCCACGGTCGCCGCCGGCTGGCAGTTCGGCATCCCCCTGTACGGCACCATGGCACATTCCTTTGTGGAAGCCCATGACCATGAGGGCGACGCCTTCGATCGGTTCATCCACTCCAACCCCCGGGCCGGCATCTTCATTATCGACACCTACGACACCGAAGCGGCGGCGCGCAAGGTGATCGATCTGGCGAAACGCCTCCGGGGCGAAGGCATCGCCGTACGGGGGGTGCGCCTGGACAGCGGCGATATCAGCACCCACGCCCGGGCGGTGCGGGCGCTGCTCGACAAGGCCGGCCTCGATGAGGTGAAGATCTTCAGCAGCGGCAACATGGATGAATACGCACTGCGGGACCTGATGGCGGCCGGCACCCCCGTCGACGGCTTCGGCGTGGGCACAAAACTGGACACCTCGGACGATGCGCCCTATCTGGACTGCGCCTACAAGCTTCAGGAATACGCCGGCAAGCCGCGGCGCAAACGCTCCGAAGGCAAGGCCACGCTGCCCGGGCGCAAGCAGGTCTACCGCTGGCACGACACCGACGGACTCATGCACCGCGATCTCGTCACCGTGGAGGACGACGTGCAAGACGGCTCGCCGCTGGTGCACCGCTACATGGCCGCAGGACGGCGCACCGGCCCGCAGCCGGATCTGGACCAGACCCGGCGACACTGCGCCCTGGCGCTGGCACGCCTTCCCGGAGCCTTGCGCACCCTCGAGCCTGCCGAACCCTACCCGGTTGCGATCGCCGAAAGCCTCCACCGGCTGGCGGCACAGGCCGACGAGCTGGTGGATTGAAAAGCCCGTTTGCGGCCTCACATAAACCTCCAGTGGCCGGCGGCGTGCCGGCGGAACTGTTTTTGCCCAGATTTCACGCAAGCCAGCGACAACGAGACGATGAACGACGAAAACTTTCCCGACGCGGAACTGGCGAACAACGGGGATGGCCCGGGCTCGGAGATCGCCGTTGCCTCCGAGGTCCGGCCGTCCACCCTGCACCTGCTTCCGGTCAGCGAGCGACCTTTCTTCCCCGCCCAGTCGGTGCCGGTGCTCATGGAGGAACAGCCCTGGCTTTCCACCGTCGAGGCGGTGGGGAACACGTCCCACCACCTGGTGGGTCTGGCCCTGATCGGCCACGAACAGGGGGCACGCGCACGCCCGGAGGACTTCCACGCCATGGGCACGGTGGTGCGCATGCATCATCCCATGCGCAGCTCCGGGAAAATCCAGTTCATCGCCGAGGGGCTTCAGCGCTTTCGGATCGTGCGCTGGCTGTCCAAGGAACCCCCATTCACCGTGCAGGTGGAATACCCCGAGGAGACCGGTGACGACCCCGATCAG
>DATFLG010000064.1:0-8582 GCA_035267985.1 Gammaproteobacteria bacterium
CGACACGCCCATCTCCGAGAACGGCTTCACCGGCCTGGCCATCGGCGCCTCCTTTCTGGGCCTGCGGCCCATCGTGGAGATCATGTCGGTGAACTTCGCCTGGCTGGCCCTGGACCAGATCGTCAACACCGCGGCCAAGGTCCGCTACATGTCCGGCGGGCAGCTGGAGGCGCCGGTGGTGGTCCGCTCCCCGGGGGGCACCGCCCACCAGCTGGGCTCCCAGCACTCCGGGCGCATGGAAAAGGTGTTCATGGGCATCGCCGGTCTGCGGGTGGTCACCCCCTCCAATCCCCGCCAGGCCTACGGGCTGCTCAAGTCCGCGGTGCGCTGCAACGACCCCGTGTTCATCAACGAGCACGAGCTCATGTACAACCTCAAGGGCGAGGTCCCGGACGAGGAATACTTTCTGCCCCTGGAGGGCTCGGAGGTGGCCCGCGAGGGCCGGGACGTCACCCTGTTCGGCTACAACATCTCCGTGCACTGGTGCCTGCAGGCCGCCGAAACCCTGTCCAGGGAGCATGGCATCGAAGCCGAGGTGGTGGACCTCTACGCCCTGAGCCCCCTGGACCGCAAGGGCATCCGCGAGGCGGTGGCCCGCACCCATCGGGCCATCGTGGTCGAGGAGGACGAGGCGCCGGTGGGTGTGGGGGCCGAGGTGATGGCCATCATCAACGAGGAATGCTTCTTCGAGCTGGACGCCCCGCCGGTGCGGGTGGCCGCGCGCAACGTGCCCATCCCCTACAACCACACCCTGGAGAAGGCGGCCATCCCCAACGCCGGGGAGGTGGTGGCGGCGGTGCGCAAGATGTTCGGCAAGTAACCGCACCGGCCGCGCCGCCGGACCTGCGCCGCCCGGCGCATCCCGTGGCCTGCGGGACCCAACCAACCTGAACGCCAGGATTCAGCATGTCCGAGCCCTACGCCATCAAGATGCCCCAGCTCTCCGACACCATGACCGAAGGGGTGGTGGTGAGCTGGGAGAAGCAGCCCGGCGACAAGATCGAGCGCGGCACCATCGTCGCCACCGTGGAGACCGACAAGGCCATCATGGACGTGGAGGTGTTCCGGGAGGGCTACCTTTCCGGGCCCCTGGCCCCGGTGGACAGCACCGTCGCGGTGGGCGAGCCCATCGCCTACCTGGTGGCCGATGCCGGCGAGGTGAGCAGCGAGGAACAGGCGCCCGCCGGCGGGCAGGCCGAAGCGGAGCCCGCGCCGGCGCAGCCTGCCGCCGAATCCGCCCCGCAACCCTCTGAGGCCTCTTCCCAGCCCGCCCCGCCCGAACAGCCCGAAGAAGCGGCCGCGCCCGAGGGGGTCAGGCACGTGATCAAGATGCCCCAGCTCTCGGACACCATGACCGAAGGGGTGGTGGTGAGCTGGGAGAAGCAGCCCGGGGACAGGATCGAACGCAACACCGTGGTGGCCACGGTGGAGACCGACAAGGCCATCATGGACGTGGAGGTGTTCCGGGAGGGTTATCTTTCCGGTCCCCTGGCCCCGGTGGACAGCACCGTCCCCGTGGGCGGACCCATGGCCTACCTGGTGGACGAAGAGAGCCAGGTGGTGAAGGGCGAGGCGGCCCCCGCGGCCCCCAAAGCGGAGAAGCCCGAGGCCCGCGCGTCCGAATCCGCCGCGCCGTCGGCCCCGGCCCGTCCGTCCGCTTCCCAGGCCCCGGCGCCCGGCCCCATCAGCGCCCACGCGCCGCCGGTGCCCCGGCCCGCCGGGCGCAAGGTCACCCCCTACGCCCGCAAGCTGGCGGGCCAGCGCCATGTGGATCTGGCCCAGGTCACCGGCAGCGGACCGGGCGGGGTGGTGGTGGCCGCCGACGTGCAGCGGACCCAGCCCGGCGGCGCCGCCGCGCCCGCGGGCGGCGGCCTCCAGGAGGCCCCGGTGCCCGGCAACGGCCGGCCCATGAGCGGCCTGGAGAAGGCGGTGGCCCAGGCCATGTCCGCCTCGGTCACCATGCCCACCTTCCATGTGACCACGCCGGTGAAGCTGGGCACCCTGATGCGGGCCGCCAAGCAGCAGGGGGTGTCGGTGACCGTGGCCATCGCCAAGGCCTGCGCCCTGGCCATGGCCGAGCACCCCAAGATGAACTGGTGCTACCAGCCCGCCAACAAGCTCATCGAGCGCAATGCCGTGGACGTGGGCATGGCGGTGGCCGCCGACGACGGCGGGCTGGTGGTGCCCATCCTGCGGGGCGCCGAGTCCCGGGACCTGGCCGAGCTCAACGGCGACTGGAAGGAACTGGTGGGCCGGGCCCGCAAGCGCCGCCTCAAGCCCGAGGAGTACACCGGCGCCAGCTTCCAGATCTCCAACATGGGCATGTTCGGGGTGGCCCAGTTCGACGCCATCGTCACGCCGGGGCTGGCCGCCATCCTGGCCATCGCCGCCGAGACCGAGCAGGGCAGCCCGTTCACCATCACCGCCGATCACCGGGTGGTGAACGGCGCCGACGTGGCCCAGTACCTCAATACCCTCAAGGGGCTCATCGAGCAGCCCGAGTCCTGGCTGGGGCCCATCGGCCCGTCCATCCCCGAAGGGGACTGGGACTACGACGTGGTGGTCCTGGGGGGCGGCCCCGGCGGCGAGGACTGCGCCCGGGACCTGGCGGGCCAGGGCCTGAAGGTGGCCATGATCAACGACTCCCCCTACCCCGGCGGCGAGTGCCTGTGGCGGGGCTGCATCCCGTCCAAGGCCTGGCGGGCGGCGGCCGACCGCATGCGCGACCGGGCCGAGGACACCCACCTGGGGGTGCAGGGCACCAACAAGGCGCGCCTGGTGTGGAAGGACCTGGAGGCCTCGCGCCGGGGGGTGGTGGAAAGCCGCGGCCAGATGGCCCTGAAGACCGACAAGGGCGTGCGCATCAAGTATGTCCAGGGCTACGCCCGGTTCCTGGACGACCACCATGTGTTCGTGGACACCGGCGGCAACAGCGACGACCCCCACAAGCGCGCCAAGGCGGGCAAGGGGAACGAGGGCGAGCGCATCAGCTTCGGCGCGGCGGTGATCGCCACCGGCGCGCCGCCGTTCATCCCCCCCATTCCCGGGGCGAAGGAAGGCCTCAAATCCGGCGCCGTGCTCACTTCCGACACGGTGTGGGGCCTCAAGTCCCAGCCCAAGCGCCTGGTGGTGGTGGGCGGCGGCGCCATCGGCGTGGAGATGGCCCAGATCTTCCAGGACTTCGGCGCCGAGGTGACCCTGCTGGAGGCCCAGGAGCGGCTGCTGGCGGAGGTGGAGCCGGAGATCGCGAAGAATCTGGCCAAGCTGCTGGACGACGATCCCCGCCTGACCGTGCACACCGGCGTGCGGGTGGAGGGCATCGAAGGCAAGGCCAAGGCCATGAAGGTCACCTTCAAGGACGCCGAGGACAACAGTCACACCGTGGAGACCGACTACGTGGTGATGGCCACCGGCAAGCGGCCCGCCCTGGACGACCTGGGCCTGGACCAGGCCGGGGTGCAGATCGAGAACCATGCGGTGAAGACCAACAACCGCGGGCGCACCAGCGTGCCCCATGTGTTCGCCGTGGGCGACGTGGTGGGCGGGTTGATGCTGGCCCACACCGCCGCCCAGCAGGGGCGGGTGGCCGCCGCCACTATCCTGGGCGAGGACATGGTCTACGATCAGGACAAGGACTGCGGAGTGATCTTCACCCGCCCCCAGGCGGCCTTCGCGGGGCTGTCGGTGGATCAGGCCAAGGCCAAGGGCATCGACGCCGTGGAGGTGAAGGTGCCCATGAACATCGACGCCAAGGCCATGATCAACCACGAGACCCACGGCATGATCAAGCTGGTGGCGGACAAGGCCAGCCACCGCATCATCGGCGTGCACTTCCTGGCCGACCATGCCGACACCCTGATCGGCGAGGCGGTGATGATGGTGACCGGGGGGATGACCCTGGAGCAGGTGGCCCACGCCATCCATCCCCATCCTACCCAGACCGAGCTGTTCGGGGACCTGGCCCGCCGGCTGCTCTCGCGCCTGCGCCGCAGCGCCAAGGTCAAGAACAAGGCCAAGGCGGGGTAGGGTCCGCGCGCGAAAGACCAAGAGCCACGGAACCCACGGAAGGAAAGACATCAAAGGCGCCACGGAAAACGCGGAAAGCACGGACAACCCGTAGCCCGGATTAGCGTCAGCGTAATCCGGGGAAACAGGAAAGAGCCACGGAATCCACGGAATCCACGGAAGCAAAGACATCAAAGGCGCCACGGAACACAGGGAAAGCACGGACAACTCGCAGCCCGGATTAGCGTCAGCGTAATCCGGGGAAGAGATCAAAGGCGCCACGGAAAGCACGGAAAACACGGAAAGGGATAATGGGGCGGCGTCGATGCCCTTGCGAACCCGCCTTCATTGCGCTGGACGCGACGACGAACCGTAAGCGGCGCATTGCAAGTGCCGGGTGCCGCGGAAGGAATCGCCATCGTTATCCGGAGGCAGCGCTGTGGGACGCTGGCGATGGTCTGACCGAGGCTGTCTCTGCCGACAGACTTCTTCACTTCCGTGCTTTCCGTGTTTTCCGTGGCGCATTTGCCTGTCTATTAAGTACCGAGGTAACACCATGGCAAAGGTCAACAAGGTCGTACTGGCATACTCCGGAGGCCTGGACACCTCCGTGATCCTCAAGTGGCTGGAGGACACCTACGGCTGCGAGGTGGTGACCTTCACCGCCGACATCGGCCAGGGCGAGGAGGTGGAGCCGGCCCGGGCGAAGGCCCAGGCCCTGGGGGTCAGGGAGATCTACATCGAGGACCTGCGCGAGGAGTTCGTGCGCGACTACGTGTTCCCCATGTTCCGGGCCAACACCATCTACGAGGGCGAGTACCTGCTGGGCACCTCCATCGCCCGGCCCCTGATCGCCAAGCGCCTGGTGGAGATCGCCAACGAGACCGGCGCCGACGCCATCGCCCACGGCGCCACCGGCAAGGGCAACGACCAGGTGCGCTTCGAGCTGGGGGCCTATGCGCTGAAGCCCGACGTGAAGATCATCGCCCCCTGGCGGGAGTGGGACCTGCTGTCCCGCGAGAAGCTCATGGCCTACGCCGAGCAGCACCAGATCCCCGTGGACTTCAAGAAGGGCAAGAAGTCCCCGTACTCCATGGACGCCAACCTGCTGCACATCTCCTACGAGGGGGGCATCCTGGAAGACCCCTGGGCCGAGGCCGAGGAGGACATGTGGCGCTGGTCCGTGTCCCCGGAGAAGGCTCCGGACAAGCCCACCTATGTGGAGCTCACCTTCGAGCGCGGCGACGTGGTGGCCATTGACGGCACCCCCATGAGCCCCGCCCGGGTGCTGGACACCCTCAACAAGCTGGGGGGCGCCAACGGCATCGGCCGGCTGGACATCGTGGAGAACCGCTACGTGGGCATGAAGTCCCGGGGCTGCTACGAGACCCCCGGCGGCACCATCCTGCTCAAGGCCCACCGGGCCATGGAGTCCATCACCCTGGACCGGGAGGTGGCGCACCTCAAAGACGAGCTCATGCCCCGCTACGCCACCGTCATCTACAACGGCTACTGGTGGGGGCCCGAGCGGCGCATGCTCCAGGCGATGATCGACGCCTCCCAGAAGTCGGTGAACGGCAAGGTGCGTCTGAAGCTCTACAAGGGCAACGTCATCGTCGCCGGCCGCGCCTCCGACACCGACAGCCTGTTCGACGCCCGCATCGCCACCTTCGAGGAGGACGCCGGCGCCTATGATCAGAAGGACGCCGAGGGCTTCATCAAGCTCAACGCCCTGCGCATGCGGATCGCGGTGGCGAAGGGGCGCCACTGAGGGTCTGTCCCTTCGCGGGCGAAAAGGGGGTCAGAGTCGGGACTCTGACCCCCTTTTCGCGTCAGCTGACGTAGGGCGCGATAACCGAAGCGCATTGCGCCGAATCACCGAAAGCCTCGTTCAACCCGAACATCAGAGGACCTGTCCATGCGTATACTCCACACCATGCTCCGGGTCGGCGACCTGGACCGCTCCATCGACTTCTACACCAACGTGCTGGGCATGAAGCTGCTGCGCCGGAAGGACTACCCGGAGGGCAAGTTCACCCTGGCCTTCGTGGGCTACGGTCCCGAGTCCGAAGGGGCGGTGATCGAGCTCACCTACAACTGGAACCAGGACAACTACAACCTGGGCGACGGCTACGGCCACATCGCCATCGAGGTGGATGACGTCTACGAGGCCGCCGGCGCCATCCGGGACCGGGGCGGAAAGATTCTGCGCGAGGCCGGCCCCATGAACGCCGGCACCACCATCATTGCCTTCGTCGAGGACCCGGACGGCTACCCCATCGAGCTGATCGGCGCCAGGCACTGAGGAAAGGGGGTCGGCAGTCGATCGGAAAAAAGGGGTCGGAGTCGATCGCCCACCCGGTCTCCGTCACTGGCATTCCAACCGATCGAGTCTGACCTCCTTTTTTCCTCCGGCGTGAGGTGGCTCAAACACTGAGGGAATGCGGGACGATCGACTCTGACCCCTTTTCCTCAACGGCAGCGTCAGCCGCGGTCCAGGGGGCTGCGCACCCCCAGGCCACCGCGGTTCAACACGTGGGTGTAGATCATGGTGGTCTTCACGTCCTTGTGTCCCAGCAGCTCCTGGACGGTCCGTATGTCCTGGCCGCTTTCCAGCAGATGGGTGGCGAAGGAATGGCGGAAGGTATGGCAGCTTCCGGTCTTGGTGATGCCCGCCGCCCGGATGGCCCGGTAGACGGCCCGCTGTATGGAGTCCGGGGAAACATGGTGGCGCCCTTCCCGGCCGGTGTAGGGGCTGATCGAGCGCTTGTAGGAAGGCAGCAGGTATTGCCACATCAGCTCGCGGGCCGCATTCGGATACTTGCGGGCCAGGGCATAGGGCAGCTCCGTGGCGCCCAATCCCTCGGCCAGGTCCAGGGCATGGTAGCGCCGCGCCCGTTCCAGCATGCGCCGCACGTAGGGAAGCATCCGTTCCGGGAGCACCGTCCTGCGATCCTTCCTGCCCTTGCCGTCGCGCACCGTCACCTCCCGGCGTTCCAGATCCACGTCCTTGATGCGCAGCCGCAGGCATTCCATCAGCCGCAGGCCCGATCCGTACAGCATCGCAGCCACGAACCAGGGCACGCCCCGCAGCTGCGCGAGAATCCGCGAGACCTCGTCCGGCGTGAACACCACCGGTACCCGCCGGGGCCGCTTTGCCCGTACCACCTCCCCCAGCCGCCCCAGCGGCTGATCCAGCACATGCCGGTATAGAAAGCACAGGGCGTTCAGCGCCTGATTCTGGGTCGCGGGCGCCAGTGACCGCTCCAGGGTAAGGTGGCTCAGGAACTGGGCAACCTCCTGCTCGCCCATCTCCCGGGGATGGCGGAGCCGGTGGTAGCGCACGAACGCCCGCACCCAATAGCAGTAGGCCTGCTCTGTGCGCCGGCTGTAATAGCGCAGCCTCGATGCCCGCCGCACCCGATCCAGCAGCCGCATCCCTGCCGGCCCCGTATCGCCCGTCCCCTGTTGCGTCATGACAACCTCCCTGTTGTCTTGAACGAACATTCGTGCCTGTGTTTTTATACAGTATCCTGAGAAACGCCGCAAGCGCGGCATATCATTCTTAAGCGGGTTTGCGAAACGATTGATTGCGCGGTAGTTTGTGAAAAAGCCCGAATAATGCCGCTGCAGCGGTACTTTTCTGCCGCTGCCGCCGCATAACTCCGGGAAATGGACAAAATGCCGCTCGGGCGGCATAACACTCCGCGGCCCCGCCCCATGCCGTGGAAATCAAGGGGGAAAAATGACGGATACCAATAACACCGCTCCCGCTGGCGTGCTACACCGCTGCAGCGGTCTACTCATACGTTATATGCAAAAGGAAATGTAGTGGATCACTTTGAAGCCATAATTAAAGCCTTACTAGAGCATGAAGGCCATTGGGTCAGGCAATCGTTCAAGGTCAACCTCACCAAACAAGAAAAAAGAGATATTGGAAAGCATTCAATACCTCGCCCAGAAATTGATTTATTGGCTTATAACGTAAGCACAAATAGCATCACTGCATTAGAAGCGAAATCATATTTAGATTCACCAGGTGTAAGATATAACGCACTTTGTGAAAGTTACGATGTACCTGAAGGCAGATATAAATTATTTACCTGCAAGAACTATCGTAATATTGTCTTTTCAAGACTGAAAAAAGACCTTATTGGAATAAATATGGCAAACGAAACAACCGCTATTAGCCTTGGTTTAGCTGCTGGTAACGTGTATCAATCAAAATCTGAAGATATTAAAAGTCTATTTAAAAACAATGGCTGGTTGTTCTGGTCACCAGAAGATATAAAACAAAAGGTATATGAGCTTGCGTCTAAAGGTTATGAAAATGAGCCAGCTATTATCACAGCCAAAATACTTATGCGTTAAAGCATATAACAAGTCGCTCGTTCGGATGCAAACTACGCTGCGCTTCGTTTGCACCGCACAGCTTCAACGTTGCGGACGACGCGAGCAGGTTTCTGACAACGCGCGTCGATGAAACCCGATACAAAGAACGCGAAAAACATGATATCAAGCGAAGTACAACAAGCTGCTGGCGCAACAGCAGTTGGGGCCGACAGCTTGTTGTGCTT